>PMHC01000312.1 GCA_003156495.1 Acidobacteriaceae bacterium | reverse complement strand
GCGGCAGCGAGGGATCGAACTGGTTGAGCACGTAGTAGGGCAGCGCCGGCTTGCCGGCCGAACCAAGGTTGTGCTCGAAGAAGGCGTCGATCGAGCTGACGCTGACCACCGAGTTCATGTCGGGAACCAGCGGCACCAGCACCTGCGGCGCCAGCTTCAGCACGCGGCGGCTGGTGGCCCCGGATGCCGTGGCCAGATCGACGATCACGCGGCTCAGCCCCTGCGCGTACTTTGAGATTTCTGCGGTGAGCGTCTCCTGGGCAACGACGTCGGGGCCCAGCGACTCGGGATCGAGCGCGATCATCTGGATTGGCGCATCGCCGCTGGTCACCGGCGGATTGAAGGTCCGCAACAGGCCGGGGCGCTGATCGTGCGCGCCAAAGAAAAACGGCAGCAGCCCGTAGGCCGCGGTATCGACCAGCAAAACGCGCTCGCCACGGGCCGAAAGCGCGCGGCCCAAAGTAGCCACAAGGCTGGTTTTGCCTACGCCGCCGGCCAGTGAAAAGATGGCCAGAACCGGAGCGCGGGTCGAAGCCGGAGCCGGCGTCGGCGCCGACTGCGCGTTGGAATCAAAGAGACTGCGCAAGGCATACCAACGGGTCGCCATCCGGTCGCGCGAGCCTTGCAGCGTGTCTTCTGGCGCCGGCGGCGCAGGTGGCAGCGCCGGCTGGCTGGCAGCCTCGACCTGCTCGGGCATCAGCCACGCCGGACGGTTCGCGTTCTCGTGCGCATCGGTCCGCATATCAGAAGATGGATAGGGCTCGGGAGACGCTTCGCGCAACGGCGCGTGAGCGGCCGGAGCCAGCCGGGAAACCGGCAGCGAGGCAACGCGCGAAAAGGCGGCGGCAAGATCTTCGCGGTGAGAAGGTTCGGTTTGTGACGGAATGGACGTAGAAGCCGGCGCGCTATCGGGCTCTGTCGAGGCTTGCCGCGCGGCCTGCTGCGCCTGCCGTGCCGTCTGCTCGGCTTGCTGCGCCGCCCATTGAGCGGCTTCAGCCTGTTGCCGCGCCGTAAGGCGAGCCAGTTCCTGAGCGGCCTGCTGCGCGGCCTCGCGTGCGGCCTCTTGCGCGGTTTTTTCCGCCGCCTGGCGAGCGGCCTGCTGCGCCGCAGCTTCGGCGTGCAGCTTTTCTTCCGCGACGCGGAAGCGTTCGGCTTCCTGCGCCTGTTGCGCCTCTTGCGCGCGCTGATCCTGTTCTGTCCGCTGTGCCTCGACCTGCCGGCGCGCATCGAGCCGCTCGTCTTCGATCGCCTGCTCCATGCGCTGGCGGGCCTTTTCCCGCATCTGCGCCCGAGAAGCCGAGAAGTCGCGGTACTTGGCGCCATGCAGATTCGCCCAGGAGTAAAGCGACGCTACATCCTCCGGCGGTTTGCTCGGATCGGAAATCGGATTGCGTTCGGTCATTGTTTTCCCCTACATCTTTTTCCGTTCTCCACTGCGTACGGGAGGCAATCGACGGCATCGCGTCGCCGCGTAATAACGGAATTCACACACGAAGGCAGTTGTCCTTCTCGGTTATGGTAGAGGCGTTACCAACGCCTGAACAATACCACTTGCAAGGTCTCGGCGCTAACACTTTTCCGTCATAAAAAACGCGCGAAATGCCTCATTATCTACGCGATGCGGGTTTCATCCCCCGCTGGTAATCTGCGCTTAATTGCTTCGCGGTTACACCAGTACCGTTACGAATGGTTACCTTGTGGATTTGACGGCGCGACTTCTTCGGCCGGTGCTTTTGCGGAAAATATTCCCCGGCTGTCGCACAAGCCGAAAAGACAAAAAGATCGAGCCTCTTGCCCTTATCCGCATCCACAGCCGCGCGGAGAAAAAGCCGAAAAGAGGCTAGGGTCTGTTACCCGAGGCCTCTACCATACAGTAAATGCCTTCGCGTCGGGAGATTGAAATAAATGGGGCGTCTGCTTCTGTTGCCGCCTCGGCGCAAGCGCCTTCGCCAATTCCCATCGAGACCGCATCGCGCACGGATCGGTTTCGAAAACGCCCGCATATTGGCTCTATGAAAGAGCTTTTGGCCTGTGTATTCAAGCTCTCCCATTGCAGATTATCTGGGTCGCTGGCCGGATGATGGCCTGTAAGGTAAACTAAATCATGTTGTGAGCTCGTAGCTCAGTTGGTAGAGCAACGCCCTTTTAAGGCGTGGGTCCCGGGTTCGATCCCCGGCGGGCTCACCACCTTTACGGTGGTTTGTGGAAGCGGTTGCCATCGGCAGCCGCTAAAAATCGCCAAATTTTTGCCCTTTTGCCTCTCTTTTTCCCTGGTATATTGCGTTTCGATGGAGTCCCGCTCCGCCGTCTATCTGGCTTGGTCCTCAAACAAGGGCCCTTCTAGGATAAAATCGGCGGCGCAGAGGCTTTCGCGCGAGGAATGAATCGGAATGGTTTCGGGCAAAGAGATTGTGGCGCTGCAAGATCGGATGACAGAGAGCTGGCATCGAAGGCCCGAAGCGCAGCTATCCGCCGTCGCGGCCCAAAAGTACGGCGAAGAAGATTCCACGGCATGGCTGGAATTGGTTACGCGGCAACATCGCGCCAATTTCGATCTGTGGCATACCGAAGATCAGGCGCGCGCCCCGCTGGCGACGGAGGCGGAACTGGCCGCCGTCAAGCGCCGCATCGACCGGATCAATCAGCAGCGCAACGATCTGGCCGAGGCGTTGGATCGCAATCTGCTCGAGTGGCTACAGAAGCGAGGCCAGCCCAACCCGGCCGCCCCGCTCAACTCCGAACCGCCGGGCATGATCGTCGACCGGCTCTCTATTTTGTCGTTGAAGATTTACCACACGCGGGAAGAAACCGACCGCGGCGATGTAACCGAGGATCATCGAGCGCGCAACCGCGAACGGTTGGCGATTTTAACCGAGCAGCGTGACGATTTGACCCTCTGCCTGGATGCGCTCTGGCGCGAAACGCTTAACGGAAGCCGGCGATTTAAACTTTATCGTCAGCTTAAGATGTATAACGATCCCAGGTTGAACCCGGCGATTTACGGCCAAACAGCCGTAAACAGGGCTGATCGATCATGAGCAGCGCCGCTCCCCATTGACGTAGGGCGTGGTTCTGCGTATAAACAGGGCCAAACAGCCTTGTTTTAAACAACGGCATTCTTACGCTAGCCATTCAGCGTAAAAAACAAGTAAGGACACGCACATTCGGCAGGCAAACGATGCAAGAGTCCCACACCGCGACCTCAGGCCGCAAAAAAAATTCGCCCCCTCCGGTGAAGCCCGATAGCTCCTCGTTCACCGGCACGGAATCCGTCTTCCACCACTATCAGTCCGCCGTACAACTGCTGCAGCAGGGTAAGTACGAAAGGGCATTGAGCGCGCTGGAAAAGCTGATGCCCGAAGCTCCGGCCGAGATTCAGGACCGTTGCCGAATCTACATCAACACCTGCCGCCGGCAATTGGAAAAAGTCGGACTCACCTTCCCGACGCCGGAAGAGCATTACGACTATGCCATTTCGCAGTTGAATACCGGCTACTACGAGGAGGCGCGCGAGCAGTTCGGTAACATTCTGGCCGATCATCCGGAGGCCGACTACGCCTTTTACGGGC
>PMHC01000032.1 GCA_003156495.1 Acidobacteriaceae bacterium | reverse complement strand
TCCATGTTGCCCAGCACCATGGGGCCGACGGGAATGGCCAGCACGTGCGCGATGTGCCACAGCCAATGCGTACTCGAAACCGACGGGAAGAAAACGCCTAGGAATTTGCCGAAGGCCACGCAAACGGCGGCGATGGTGCCGGTCTCGATCACCAGAAAGAGCGTCCAGCCGTAGAGAAAGCCCCAGAGGGGTCCAAGCGATTCGCGCAGGTAGACGTACTGGCCGCCGGCCTTGGGCATCATGGCGGCCAGCTCGCCGTAGCTGAGCGCGCCAATGATCGTCATTGCGGCGGTAATGATCCAGGCAGCCAGAAACAGCGCCGGCGAATCGGTCATCCGCGCAATGTCGCTATCGACAATGAAGATGCCACTGCCGATCATCGAGCCGACCACCAGCGTGGTGGCACTGAACAGGCCCAGGCTCTGGACCATCTGCGCGCCGGGCGCATCGGATTGGGAAGAAGAGGCCGCCATCGTCGTGTTTTCCTTACCGCCGCGCGCAACGCGACGTGAGCCGATTGGAATCTTTTCGTTTTATAGATTGTATGGTGTCGGGAGCGGGATTTCGGAAGCGGGGAGCAAAGATTTTGCGGATGCGACGATGCGGAATCGCGCGGCATCTCTAGAGTTATTGACGAGTCGCCGCGCGTTTTTGGCTTTTCTACGCCTTGTGCTTTCGCCCTTCGGCGCGCAGTTCGGCCACAATCTCTTTGGCCGCGGCGCGCGCGTCCACTTCCCTATCGGGCGGAAAGCTGATGGCGCCCACGCGCGCATGCCCGCCCCCGCCATAGCGCTCGCAGATTTCCGCCAGGTTCACCATCGTTGCCGGGTCGACTTTGGTCCAGGGGTTCGATCCCACGGCCACCTTGGTGCGAAAGCTCGATTTCGACAGGCCGATCGAATAGATGGCATGAGGAAACAGGTAGTACGGGATGAACTTGTTGAAACCCTCCAGCGGATGGTCGGTGATATCGAAGAAGATCGTCCCGTCGCGTTCTTCAGCACGGCTGCGGATCAGTTCCAGGGCCTGCTGGTGGCGCTGGAGCAGTGGCTGAAGCAGCGGTGCAACGAAGGATTGCTCGAGAACTTTCTCGAGCGGCATCTCTGTCAGCAGCGGAATTAACCGCGGGATGAACTCGGGGTCCTGCGACGACTCGATGATGAGGGTCAGCTTCATGGCCGGGGCCGCCATCTCCACCGCCGATTCAGGACTTTCATACTTCGCGCCGTCCACAATGTCGGCCCAATGAATCAGGTCAGCAACCGGCGCGGTGTTGAAGTCGAAGCGCGTGGAGGCAATGTGGGCAATAAAACTCGTGCAGGACATGTATGTGGGATCGAAAAACTTGTGCGCCGCGCAAACCGGGTCGCGCTGNNCCGCCGCCGTAGCGCTCGCAGACCTTGGCCAGGTTGACCATCGTCGCCGGATCGACCTTGGTCCAAGGATTGGAGCCGACGGCGACCTTGGTTCTGAAACTGGACTTCGACAGTCCAATTGAGTAGACCGCATTGGGATAGAGATAATACGGAATAAATTTGTTGAAGCCCTCGAGCGGATGATCGGTAATGTCGAAGAAGATGGTTCCGTCGCGCTCTTCGGCGCGGCTGCGGATCAGCTCGGTGGCCCGCTGGTGGCGTTCAAGCAGCGGCGGCAAAAGCGGCGCGACGAAGGGCTGCTTGAGAATCTCGGCCAGCGGCATCTCGGTCAGCAGCGGAATCAGCCGCGGAATAAAGACATTATCGACTGTCGATTCGATAATCAGCGTCAGCTTCATGGCCGGCGCGGGCATCTCAACGGCCTGCTCCGGGCTGTCGTATTTGGCCCCGTCGACGATCGTGGCCCAGTAAATCAGATCCTTAAGCGGCTTGATGTCGAAGCCGAACTTGGTCGAGGCGATGTGCGCCAGAAAGCCGGTGCAGGAGGTGTAGTCAGGATCGAAAAACTTGCGCCCAACGCCCTGCGCCTGGCGCTGATAGGCCAGAAAATGCTCGTGGTCGGCCTCGGTTAAAAACGCCGACTGGTGATGATCGAACCACCAGGTAATTCGCGGCGAGTTCGAATACTTGAAGTCGACAATCGCATTCTCGTCGCCGGTGAACTCGCTTTCGTCGAAAAGCGCACTGGCACGATGTACCAGCCCGTGGTACTCGTACTCCGCGCCCTTCGCGATGCACTCGCGATGAAAGCGCGTGAACAACGAGGCTGAGCAAGCTCCGTCAAAGCATTTGTCGTGATAGAAGACGCGGACTAGCAAAACCAGAGACCTCCTTCACAATGAAAACGATGAAAGCCGAAAAGCTGGAACTGTTTAGCATCAAGGCATCGGCCGGTTGTGTCAAGCGGTTAGACGAAAGTGAAAGTTACCCTGGAGGGATTTTCGGGGTCGCGAGCAGAATCTTCAGAGTTCATTTACCCTCATAAATGACGGTTTCCCTATGCCCTCTGCCGCAGCCAATGCCCGCTATCCACTCACCCAGGGAGTCAATCCCTGGCTGGTGACGCTGTCGGTCATGTTGCCGACCTTCATGGAGATTCTCGACACCTCGATCGCCTCGGTGGCCCTGCCCTACATCGCCGGCTCACTTTCGGCTTCAAACTCCGAGGCCACATGGGTGCTGACCAGCTATCTGGTGTCCAACGCCGTCATTTTGCCGGCATCGAACTGGTTCGCCTTCCGCTTCGGCCGCAAGCGCTTTCTTATTACCTGCATCACGCTGTTCACTATCGCCAGTTTTTTCTGCGGCGCGGCACCTTCGCTGGCCGTCATTCTGCTGGCGCGCGTTCTGCAAGGGGCAGGCGGCGGAGCTCTGCAACCGCTCTCTCAATCGATTCTGCTCGAGAGCTTCCCGATCGAAAAGCGCTCCATGTCGATGGCCGCCTTCGGTCTGGGCATCGTTTTGGCCCCGGTGATCGGCCCCACGCTCGGCGGCTGGCTGACCGATAGCTGGAGCTGGCGCTACGCCTTCTACATCAACATCCCCATCGGCATTCTGGCCATCATCATGGTCACGCGCTTCGTCCATGACCCGCCCTACATTAAAAACGCCAAGGTGGGCGCCTTCGACGGCCTCGGCTTCAGCATGCTCATGGTTTGGACCGGCTGCCTGCAAGTTGTCCTCGACAAGGGACAGGAAGACGACTGGTTCGGCGCTATCTGGGTCCGCTGGGCGGTTGCCGCGATGGTGGTCGCGCTCATCGGATGGATCTGGCGGTCGTGGACCAACCGCGAGGGACTGCTCGATCTGCACGTCTTGAAAAACCACAATTTCCGTACCGGATGCGTGCTGATCGCCGCGCTCGGCGTCTGCCTCTACATCACCATTTCTATTCTGCCGCTCTACTACCAGGAGATTCTCGGCTACACCGCTTTTAACGCCGGCATGGTCGTCGGCCCGCGCGGCATCGGCGCCTTTTTTGGTTCGGCACTCGTCGGCTTTCTAGCCACGCGTGTCGATAAGCGCATGCTGATCACCTTCGGATTCATCGGCTTTGGCGTCTGCGCCCTGATGTTCGGCACCATCGATCTGTCGATCGGCCCCTACACTCTGCTGATTCCCATCACCCTGACCGGCTTCGTTCTCGGCTTTGTTTTTACCCCGATGGCCGTTCTGATGATGACCACCATCCCCAGAAACGAAATGGGCAACGCCACGGGACTGTCGAACATGCTGCGCAATATTGGCGGCTCGGTGGGCATCTCGATGGCCACTACGGCCATCGTTCGCCGCGCCACGCTCTACCAGACCAACATTGGCGCGCACCTTGACCTGGCCAACCCACAACTCCAGCAAAAAGCCGCCGCCATCGGCACCTATCTCGGCCATCGCCTCGGCCCGGCCAGCGCACGCCCTGGAGCCAACGGCCTCATCTATAGCCAGCTTATACAGCAGGCCGTCATGCTTTCTTATATCGATGTTTTCCGCTGGACGGCGCTACTGGCCTTCCTCTGCGCCGGCGGCGCATGGTTCTTCAAGCTGCCGCCCAAGACCGAAGCGAACGCCGCTCCGCCACCCGTCGCGCACTAAAGATTCACATTTGCTACGCTTCGTCGCCGAAGAGCCGCCCGCCGGCCGCGCGCATGGCGTCGGCCAGTTGGCCTTCGAAGGTGGCCAAAGGGCTGCCGGTCCGCAGCGCCAGCTCCAGATAGGCGGCGTCGTAGCTGGTTAGGCGATACATGCAGGCCAGCGCCAGAGCTTCCAGCGACGGCGCCGATATGAACTAGTTCACGAACTAGTTTATTGAATTCCGGGCAGCTGTCCACTTTGCACCGCACGCAAGCAACCTCAAACCAGCGGCACGAATCGTTTCTGCGCCTCGTCGTATCGCTCGACCCGCCCGCTTTCGATGTCGTAATACCAGCCGTGCACGTTAAGCCGCCCCTCGGTCAAGGCCTTGGCCACCGACGGCTGCGTGCGCAGATTCGCCAGTTGTGCCAGCACATTGCCCTTGGCCAATGCATTCAGTTCCGCATTTTTTCCATCATTCGGGTCCAGCGGCTGCCGGTAATTGGCGGCGGTCCGCACGTATTCCATCCATTTTTGCGCGTAAGGCAGCTTTTTCAGCCCCCCCGGCGCAAGCGCCGACCGAACCGAACCGCAGTTCGAGTGGCAAAAAATAATTGCGTGCCGCACCCCCAGAATCTCCACGGCATACTCGATCGTCGCCGTGATGCCGTTGTTCTCAGAGCCGGCCGGCGGCACCATGCTTCCTAAGCTCCGCGCAATCGCCATATTCCCCGGCTCGATGCCGAAAACCATCTCCGGGGAAACGCGGGAGTCGGCACAGGTTATAAACAGGTACTTTGGCGCCTGTCCCTCGGCCAGCAGATGAAAATAGTTCTTCCTCTCGGGAAAAACCTCCGTCAAAAAACGTTTGTAGCCTTCGATGAGTCGCTCCATCTTCGCCTCCAGCGAGCCTCTTTCGCGCCTTGGCGCATGGCTCCCCCTGCTAAGGACAACCGTGCCATCCGCAGTAGCGGATCGCGCCCTGATTGCAGCACAATCAAGATGGGCCCAACTTCTACAATCGGCCGCTAAACAATTTGTTTCTGGAGAAAGGGATCACATCGAATGAACAAAATCGTTCGTGTCCCAACGATGCTGTTGCTGTGGTTATTTGCCTGTGCCTCGCTGGCCCAAACCGTGGATGACATCTCGCCCGCACTGCGCGCCCGGATCGATCACATTGCCGCGCAAGTGCTTGCACAAACGGGTGTACCATCGGCCTCCTTGGCTCTGGTCCAGCACGGCAAACCAGTGTACACCCATGCTTACGGTTTGGCACGCGTGCAACCGCAAATCGCCGCCACGCCCCGGATGCGCTACTCGGTCGGCTCCATTTCCAAGCAATTCACCGCTACAGCCATCCTGATACTTGTAGACGAAAAGAAGCTCTCTTTAGACGATCCTGTCGGCAAATATATTCCCGGCCTCACGCGCGGCAATGAGGTCACCATCCGCCAGATTCTCTCCCACACCTCCGGCTATCAGGATTACTGGCCCGAGGACTACGTCATGACCACGATGAAAGGAGCGACGACCGCCCAACAGATCATCGACGCCTGGGCCAAAAAGCCACTCGACTTCGAGCCCGGAAGCCAGTGGCAATATTCGAACACCAACTTTGTTATCGCCGGCCGCATTGTCGAAATCGCCTCCGGCGAGCCCTACTTCGACTTTCTCTCCGAGCACATCTTTCGCCCGCTGGGCATGAAATCGGTCTGGAACTCCGACCAGAACAAACTTGGCGATGGCGATGCCGCGCCCTACATCCGCTACGCGCTCGGCCCCCTGCGCCCCGCGCCCAAAGAGGGAGCGGGATGGATGTTCGCCGCCGGCGAGCTGGCCATGACGCCCTACGACCTGGCGCTCTGGGACCAGAGCCTGATCGCGCAATCGATTTTGAAACCGGAAAGCTACAAAGAGATGTTCACCGAGGTCAAGCTCAAGAATGGCGAAAGCGCGCATTACGGCCTGGGCGTCGAGGTCGTCGAGCGCTCGGGCCATCGCTCGATCGAGCACTCGGGCGAGGTTTCCGGCTTTGTCTCCGACAATATCGTCTTGGTGGACGACGGCGTGGCCGTGGCCGTGCTCACCAATCAGGACGCGGTCGGCGCGGCTTCGGCTATCGCGCGGCTGGTTGCCCCATTGGCCGCCGAGCTGCCGCGCTCGCCAGCCGAGGAACAAGCGCTCGCCATCTATCGCGGACTGCAGCAAGGCACGATCGACCGCGGCCTGCTGGCGCCCAACCTCAGCGACTACTTTACCGCCGAGGCGCTGGCCGATTACCGGTCAAGCCTCGCACCGCTGGGCGAGCCGCTCAGCCTGCGGCAAAGCGCGACCGAGATGCGCGGCGGCATGAGCTTCCGCTCCTTCGATATTCTTTATCCGGGAAAGAAACTCGAGCTGACCACCTACACCTATCCCGACGGCAAGCTCGAGCAGTTTTTGATCGCCCCGGCGGAATAAAGCTGGACAGAAAGAGCTAGCGGCTCAGCGGATCTTCGAGGCCGTTTTCGCGGAAGCCCTTTTGGCGCAGCAGACAGGAATCGCACTGGCCGCAGGGCTTGCCCTCGGGGCCGGGATCGTAGCAACTGCTGGTCAGCGCGTAATCGACACCCAGTGCGAGCCCACGGGCGATGATCTGCGCCTTGGTTAGCTGGAGCAGCGGCGTGTGGATGGTGAGCCGCTGGCGGCCTTCGACGCCGGCTTTGGTGGCGAGGTTGGCCATCTTCTCGTAGGCGGCGATGTATTCGGGGCGGCAATCCGGGTAGCCGGAATAATCGAGCGCGTTGACGCCGATGAAAACATCGCTCGATCCGAGCACCTCGGCCCAGGCCAGCGCGAAAGAAAGAAAGATCGTATTGCGCGCCGGCACGTAGGTGATGGGAATGCCGTGCGACATTTCGGCGGTATCGCGGCCCTTGGGCACGGCGATGTCAGCGGTGAGTGCCGAGCCGCCGAAGACGCGCAGATCAATTTGAGCGACGCGATGCTCGGCGACGCCGATGGCGGAGGCGACGCGCTCGGCGGCCGTCAATTCCCAACTGTGGCGCTGTCCGTAAGAAAACGAAAGCGCATAGGGTTCATAGCCCTCGCTTTTGGCGATAGCCAGCACGGTGGTCGAATCGAGACCGCCGCTCAACAAAACAACAGCGCGTTTGAGTTCAGTACCCATCTACTTCAACTCCCCGCCGCGGCCGATGTCCATCGAAGGCGGAATCGGATTGTCTTCGTCGATGTAGGTGTCGATGCAATGGTCGAGAATGCCCTTGGCTTCGAGAATGAACTCGATGGCGTCGCGCGCCGCGCCCTGGCCGCCGGGATTGGGCGTAACGTAATGCGCCTCGGTCTTGACGCGCTCGCGCGCATTGGCCACGGCCACGGCAAACCCCACATTGCGCATCGGCGGCAGGTCGATCACGTCGTCGCCAACGTAAGCGATCTCGTCCAGACCGATACCTTCCTTCTGCATAATCTCGCGGATCGGCTTCATCTTGAAGGCCTGGCCCTGATAGACATACTCGATCTTTAGGTCGCGGCAGCGCGTGGCCACCGTCTCGCTGATGCGTTTGGTGATGACGCCGCACTTGAGCCCGCCGATGCGCGCCAGCGAAATCGCCGTGCCGTCGTGCGCGCAATAGCCCTTGGCCTCGACCATCGTCGGCGACTGCACGCCGAAGCCGACGTCGCCGCCAGTCTTGCCACTAATCTCGTCCAAGAGCTTCCCGGCCGGAGGTCCAGGTACTAGCCAGATGGTGCCGTCGGTCCAAACTCCGTCGACGTCGAAAAGAATGATTTTGATTTTACGGGCGCGTTCTTGCGCGGTTGTGCTCATACTTCGATTGTAGCGAAGTTCGCGGGGCTGGCGGGGCTGACGATCATGTCTTGAACGCGGGAAAGGCCACCCGATTACCGTGAAGCCACGGAGTCCAAGGCGAAGGTTGCCAGCGCCACCACGCGCGGAATCGGCTTCGATCCCTGCTCGTAATAGGCGACCATGCGGCGGCTCAAGCCCAAGGCGGCCGCCGCGCTGTCGAGCGTCATCGCCTTTTTTTCACGCCAGCGCTTGAAGGCCGCGGCGGAAATCGTCTGGCCCGATTGTTCCTGCGCCAGCCGCCACAAAGTGTCCGCGCTCATATCGATTTCGTCATTCCAAACAATATCTGTCCCGAGCTCGCCCACGCGAACATTACGAAACAGCGTGGCCGAGCGCCGCAGCGGCGCATACACGCGGTAGGTCGCAATCGCGCCCGAAACATCCACGCTATTTTCTCCGCCATTGTCCCAACGAATCCGTAGCGTCTGCGGCTTTTTACCGGCTGAAACAGCGACAATGCGCGGCAACTTTTTTCCCGACATCGCCCTTACCCTCTTTCATTCAGTTCGGCCCAACGACGTTCCAGTTCCTTGCGATGCTTCTTGGCCCATTGCATCGCTTCGGCGATCCGCGCCGGATGGACCTCGCCCGCGAGCACCATCATATCCTCGATACGCACCAAAACCTCGAATTGAGGCGAAGCGATATGAAAATGCGGGCCATGCCTGTCATCGGCGTACATTCTGATGCTGATCGAGCCAAAGCGCTTGATGACCGGCATAAACGAGCCAGCCTCCGAAAGGCGTAATGCAATGATTGCACTATGCCTTTCGGCTGTCAATATCGCCTGAGCGCTCCTGGGCGCGCATCAATCGAACTATTGCGCTTTACCGCTGGCGGGCGCGGACTGCACCACCGGCGGCGTGATGGCCGACGCGGCAGCCTTGGCCGGCTCGCGCACTAGCACGGCGAAGCGCGGGAAGGCGAAGCTGCCCGCCGTATCGTCGATCACATTCAACTGGCAGAGATACTGGCCTGGCTTGAGAGCGCTCAGCGGCACATCGAGTTCGAAGACCGTGGCATCGCGGCTTTGGGCGCTGATCGTCCTGGCCTGCACCAGCGGCGTTTCGTAGACCTTGGTCGAGCCCTGGATCAGCTCCAGGCTGCTGAGCAGATTGACGCCGGCCTCTTTGGTATGCGCCGGGTTGTAGATCTCGTAGAGCAGATACATGTGCTGATCCTGGCGGAAGACGTGGCTGATGTTGGGCACATACTCCTGGCCGTTGCGCACCAGCAGATCGATCTTCTTGCTGGGCTGGCGCTGCGAGGCCAGCAGAATCGAGCTCAGCTTCAGCGGCGCTTTTTTCAGATCGGGCAGCGTAATCTCGGCGATGAACGAGCCCATCAGTCCGGTCTGGTTTTCGCGCACCACGAACTTGACCTGATACTTGCCCGGCGGCAGATTGAAGTTGGTGGTGTACTGAATATTTTTCTGGCGAGCCTGCAGCGCGGCGTCCAGGTTGAGCTTGATAGTGTCGCGCACGCGGCCCACCGGGCGCTTGGTGGCGTCGATGACCGAACCGATGATGTCGAGCGTGGCCTTGTCTTTATCGCCACCCTTGACGAAGGGAATCTGCGAGCCGGGCACGACCAGCGAAACAGGAACGTAGAAGCGGTTGGCGTCGGCGCGGAAGTAGAGCGCGTCCATGTAGACGGCCATGTCGGTGGCGGGCAGATCGCTGGCCAACTCGTCATCGAGTTCCTGCTCGCGGTTCTCTTTGCCGGAATGCTTGAAGTCGGCCGGCGCGTAATAACCGGGCCGGTACTCGAGTTTTATGCCGGGCCGATTGATCTTGACCGTCAGCTTGCGGTACTTGCCGTCGCGCGCCTCGTTGGTGGAATGGAAGCCGATGGCGTAATAAGCCGAGGTGTCATTCTGCACTTTGGCGAAGGCGGGCGCAAAGTTGTTGGAGTCGAAAAAGGCCGTGCCGCCGGTGTCTTTACTCAGCGTGGCCATCACCTCTTGCGAGGCGAAGTTCTGGTCCATATTGTTCGACAGCGAGGCGCCGTTAAAGCCGCCCGAGCCGCGCATACTGCCCGTCGAGGCGTCGCCCAGCCCGCTGACCGCTTGCAGGCCGCGCGCATCGACGCTGTAGATCGATATATCGGCGCGCACGGCGGCGTTGATGGCCGCGCGTATCGACGCCTGATTCTCGATACCGTCGCGCGAGATGCCGCCGGAAAAATACATCAGCGATTTTTTCTCGTTGATTTTGGAGAGCGATTGCGCAACGGCGCGCAGCGCGAAGAGCTCGCGATCAGTGTTCAGATCGTTGTACTCGCTCTCGTCGGCAGTGTAGGCGGTGGTGTCTTCGGATTGATTGGAATTGGAGGTTGAGCCCTGGGCAAAGCCCTCACCCTCGGTGTCGTTATAAACGGCCACCTTGTGGATGAGCGCGTTTTTGTCTGCGGTAAAGTCCTGATCGACGCTGAGCGAGGTACCGAGCGAAACCAGCGCCACCAGATCGGCCGGCTGCATTTTGTTTTTCAAAAAACTTTGCGCCGCATCCACCGCGCGGTCCAGATCCTCGGGCTGCATCGAGGTCAAATCGAAGAACATGACGATCAGCCGATGATTGCGCAGATCTTCGGGCTTGGCCACCACCACGGCCTTGCCACTGGCGCTGGCGGCCAAACCACTGACCGTTGCCTCGCTGAGCGGCGTGGCCTTGTCCACGCTCTGAAAGTCAAAGGTGGAGATTGGCTGTTCCTTGCCGTTCTCGTAAATTTTGAAGTCGCTCTGCTTGAGGCCTTGTACGATCTCGCCGGTCTTGGCGTCGCGCGCCACTATGTTGGTCAGCACCAGTTCGGCTTCGGCCTTGAGCAAAAAACCGCCTTGCGGCGTCGAGGAAATTTCGCCACTCTGCTGCGCGGGAATGGCAGGCGCACCCGTTGCCGCCAGCGCCGCCAGCGCCAACGCCGCGCCCATCCGTTGCACAAAATTCGTCATTGTCTGCTCCCCTGTATGTATTCCCGCACTTTCTGTTGCCGGCCGGCCGCGATTCCGTTAGAAGCGGAAGCGCGCCGTAAATTGGAAGGATCGCATGTCGCCCACCCTCGTCACCTGCCCGAAGTTCGACGAGCTCATATCCGTGCTGACGCTGCTGTACTGCACCGTGTTGAAGACGTTGTCGATGATGGCGCGAACTTCCATGCTGCGCGTCGAGCCCACCTGTATGGTTTTTGCCAGCGACATATCGTTGGTGACCGTACCCGGCCCCACGATCGAGTTGCGCGGCGCGTTGCCGAAGTAATCGCAGTAGCCCGAAGTTGCCGTCGGCGCGGAGTAGGCCGAAGTATTGAACCACTTATTCAGCGTGCCGCCGCCGGCGGTAACCGACGCGCCGGTCAGATTCGGCCGCATCACACCGCCTGTGCCGCAGGCCGTGCTGGCCACCGACGAAGAATAACTGGGCGAAAGCCATGTTCCCGAAGCGAAGGTGAAGTTGCCGGAAGCCGAAAAACCTTCCAAAACATGCGCGGCCTTGCCGGTCGTGATCCAGTATTTGTCCGGCCCGAAGGGGAGCTCGTACATGTATTGGCCGCTGACCTTATGCCGCACGTCGATCGTCGAGTGGCCCAGTTCGCCTTTGGGATTGGTCCAGTCTTGCACGCTGGTTCCGCCTACGCTGCCCAGCGCGCCGGCGTCGTCGATCGAGTGCGAATAGGTGTAATTCGCGCCCACGGAAAATCCCGTCGAGAGCCGTTTGTTCAGCCGCACGGTGCCGGCGTTGAATTTGGAAAACGACTGCGCCTCCTCGTAGCTGAAGACCAGGCCGGCGGAATCGGTAGACGGGCTGGATGGAACGGCGCGCGGCGCCAGCACCGTATCCAGATGGTTGGCCCGCGAACCGTTGTAGCCGAGGTTCATCACCAGGCCCCAGGGCAGCGTCCGCTGCACGTCGATGTTCCAGGTCATCAGATAAGGCATTCCGTAATGCGGCTTGAGCGCGTAGCTGCCAATGGTGGCCGCCGAGGGAAAACCGTCGGAGAGCGTAAAACAGGTGGAGGTCGCGGAGCGCGCGCAGGCCGAAGTAGCGCTGTTGTTCACGGATTCCTCGTTCGTCTGCTCGTTGGTGTATGGCGGCTGGTGGGCCATTTTTTGCGCGAAGGAGGAATACTCGCCCACGGTGTAGTTCATGCCGAAGCCGGCGCGGACCACCGTCCGGTCAAGCTTAGGCACGCGCCAAGCCAGCCCCAGCCGCGGCGCAAAGGCCTTGCGCCATGGGTAGACGAGCGAATCAGGCAGCCCTGATGAGCCGGCGGTAATCTCGCCCAGGCTCGAGAATCCATCCGTCGGGCTCGTTGAAACCTCGGCCAGATGGTTGTACTTTTCCGTATACGGCGCATAGTATTCCCAGCGCACTCCATAGTTGAGCGTCAGCGTGGAAGTCACGCGCCAGTCATCCATCAGGTAAGCGTCGTAGGTGTTGTCGCGCAGGTAACTTTTAGCCTCCGACGAATTCAGCGTGCTCTGCTGCGGCAGGCCGAGCAGAAAGTCGGCCAGCGCCGAGCCGGTCGATGAATCCTGCGCCGAATCCTCGGTGAACAATCCGGTGAAGGTGAAGCTGCCGGTGGCGTTGGTGCCGGCCAAAAAGTCATTATGCACACGCCGATAGTCGCCGCCGAAACGCAGATTGTGTTTGCCGTGGCGCCAACTGAGCGTCTCGGAAAGAGCGATGGTCTGCGAAAGCGAGACGCTCGGCTCCTGCTCCGAAATGCCGGTGAAGCTGCTCAGCGATATATTGGGCAAGCCGTAATTGATCGGGATGTTGTTGGGAACGCTGATGCCGTAGCTGGAAGCAATGTTATTCGTGGTGTCGGTGAAAAAGTTCCGGGTCTGACTGTTGTTGCGGTTCCAGTTCACGTTGGTCATGCTGGTGAAGCGGTGATAGCTGGCCGAGTAACCGGCCTGCAGCGAATAGGAATGCGTAGCCGTCTTGCCGCCCAGCTCGGGGATGAAATTCACCGCGTCGGAGGCCGAGTGCGACCAGTTGTAGTTCAGGTTCACGCTCTGCCGCAATCCCTGATTCTGCGTGCTGCGGCGCGCGCCGTTATAGCCGCGCTGGCTTTGCTGCGCGGCGTTGGCGCCCAAAGTGCGCATATAACGCGCGCCAAACTGCGTTGAGTTCGACTGCTCGGTGGTGAGCCGATGATAGTTGTACATCGAACTGTTGTCCGACAAATTTGCATAAGGAATCAATGGCTGGCAATCCGTCGTTGAGCAATTCAGCAGCGCGTAGGCCGGCAGATTTTTGATGCGCGCCAGCGGAATGGTGTTGTTGGAAAACTGCGCGAGCGTCACCGGATCGTAGATCGCGGCCAATCCGGAGGCGGAGAAGATTCCCTGGCGTTCGTCGGCCGTGGGCAAGGTCGCGTACTCGTCCTCGGGCGTGGATTTGCGCGTGTCGGAAAGCGAAAGAAAGATCGTATCTTTGCCGCTGGCCTTGAGCAAATGCGGAATGTAGGGCGTGCTCATCAGCGAGGCCGAAAATTGATTGGAACCATTCGACGGCTGCGACTGCGATTGGCCAGCCAAAGAAAACGGCTGCGCGTTGAAAACGGAGTTGCTGCCATTCCAGGAAAGCGATCCATGCGGCTGATTCGCGTTAAAGGAGCGGAAGTTGCCGCGTCCGCCGCCGCCCGGGCCACCGCCAAAACCACCCGGACCGCCGCCGCCCGGTCCGCCGCCGCCGGGACCGAAACCCTGGCCTCCCGGCCCCTGGCCGGGGCCAAACGAGCCGGTCTGCATCACCCCGCTCAGCGTCGACGCGATGTCGCCATTGTTGAAGCCGTTCTGCTGCATGAATTGAATTCTGTTTTGCAGATCGTCCTGGCTGAATCCCGCGAGCCCGTTGGTCTGCCCCTGCTGTCCGACCACGGAAATGGAGTCACTCGCATTTGCCGAAGCATCGTCGCCGCCTGATGTGGCCAGCGATGGCAACTCCGTTCCGGCGTTCAACTGCCCGGCGGTCGCGTCTGCGGTATCGTCGCCCGAGTCGTTCTGCACGCTCAACTGCTGAGCGCCGCGTCCCACCCGGGCAACCGCGCCGGGAGTGGTGCCGCCGGTCCTGGCTACCGTGCTGGGAGTGGTGCCGCCAGTTCTGGCTGCGCCGGGAGTGGCGCCGCCTGCCGCGGGCGCGGTTCTCACTCCTGCCACCGCAACGGTGGTGGTCGCCGCGGGTGTAACTCGCGAGGCAAGATCCATCTTGAACTCAGCCGTCTGCATCGGAAGGCCGCCATTCTCGCTGGAATGGTTGATCATGACCTCCTGAGTCACCGCGGCAAAGCCGGTGAGTTCCGCCTTGATCACGTAACGGCCATTGCGCGGCACTTCC
>PMHC01000086.1 GCA_003156495.1 Acidobacteriaceae bacterium | reverse complement strand
ACCGGCGTCGGCAAAACCGAAACCGCGCGCGCGCTGGCCGAGTATCTCTTCGACGACGAACAGGCCATGATCCGCATCGACATGAGCGAATACATGGAAAAACACGCCGTGGCGCGGCTGATCGGCGCGCCTCCCGGCTATGTTGGCTACGACGAGGGCGGACAGTTGACCGAGGCGATTCATCGCCGGCCCTACGCGGTCATCCTCTTCGACGAAATCGAAAAGGCGCATCCCGACGTCTTCAACATTCTGTTGCAGGTAATGGACGACGGCCGGCTGACCGATTCCAAGGGCCGCACCGTGGACTTTAAAAACACGGTGCTCATCATGACCTCGAATCTGGGCGCGGCGCTGTTGAACGCCGAAGCGCTCAAGAGCGATCACGACTTCGAGATTGCGCGCGAATCGGTGATGCACACGCTGCGCGAACATTTTCGGCCTGAGTTTTTAAACCGCGTCGACGACATCGTCATTTACCGGCCGCTGGGTCACACGCAATTGAGCAGCATCCTCGATCTACGGTTGAACGAGCTGCGCAAGCTGCTGGAAGACCGCGCGATCTCGATCGAGCTGACCGAGCCGGCACGCCAACTGGTTCTCGCCGCCGGCTCCGATGCCGCCTATGGCGCGCGCCCGCTGAAGCGCGCCCTGCAACGCATGGTAGCCGACCCACTGGCGATGAAAATTCTCGATGGCCAGATTCACAACGGCAGCCACGTACGCATCGACGCGGACCGCAACTCGAACCAGTTAATCTTTGAGCCGATGACGCGCGAGGCGATGGCGTAGTCGCCTTTTGTAAACCAGCAAACTGCCGCTAACAACAGACCGGCTCCGCAATCGCGGAGCCGGTCTGGTAACTCGTTGTACTTTCTTGTTAGTCGTTGTTCGTTAGAACTGCAGCTTCAAAGCAAACTGCAATTGCCGCGGAACGTTGTTTGGATCGCTTTCGCTAATCATACCGAAGCTAGAGTCACCCAACCTTCCACCGCTGCTGCCGTCGTTGATGTTGCTGCTCAAGTAGAAGTTGGGCGTATTGGTAATGTTGTACGCCTCGGCCCGGAACTGCAATTTCAACCCCTCGACGATCCGGAAGTCCTTGAACAAAGAGAAGTCGATGTGGCGGAAATGCGGTCCATAGATCGAGTTGCGTGCGGTGTTGCCGACCGTGCCCTCTGCCTGAGGATAGAAGGCGCATGGGTTGAACCAGTAGCCTCCGCCCCCGTGCTTGAGACTGCTCGGGCCAGAGCAGGTTGTGCCATCGGGGCGCGTAACGTTCCCGGCCCTGAAAGGATCACTGATCTGGTTGGGGCGATCGGGACCGCCGTTGTGATTTGGAGAAGCCCAGTTGTTAGTGGAAAGACCATTAACCGTCACGCTGTGGTTGGTAATGGAGAAGGGCTTGCCGCTTTGCCAGGCAACGATGGAGTTGACCTGCCAGCCGCCAAGTGCGAATTTCTCCGCAGCGTTGCTGAAATGCTTGAAGGGCAACTCGTAGTTGATGGAAAGAGCGAAGCGGTTGCGGACGTCGTTTTCCGCATTGCCGTACTCATATTTGCGAATTTGAGTCGGATCGGCATCGCCCCATCCCTGATAGCCCTCTTGAGAGAAGCCGACAATGTCGCTGAGCGCGTGTCCCCAAGCGTAGTTCGCGTCAAAGGCAAGGCCATTGGCGAAGCGGCGCTGGAAGGAGGCTTGCAGAGCGTTGTAGTTGGAGACGCCGCCGCTGGCCAGCCACTTGACTTGACCAACGTTCGACAGTAAGTTATTGCCGGTCAGAGCCTGTCCACCGGTTCCGGTATATCCCTGCCCCAATGGGCGAGGCGCATCATAGGCAGTTGCGTCGCCCTTGGAGGCATAAACCTGAGCCGCCGTAGGAACGTTAATGTCGTTGAGAAGCTCTGCCAGATGCTGGCCGATGTTGCCGACATAGCCAATGGTGAGCACGTTGGGTCCAAACTGCTGTTCGACCTGCAGATTGAACTGCTGAATCATGGACGGCTTGTCCTTGGGATCTTCCGCAAAGAGCGTGCCCAGATTCGGGGTATTGATGGTTTGTCCAACAGGTGTAGGAAGCCCATTGTCGAAGACTGTCTGGACAGTGGAACTGGTTGTGCAAGCTCCATTGGGATCCGGGTTGCCCGCATTGGTTTCAAATTCGAACGCCAGCGGCGATGTGCAACTAGGTGAGTAGGTGGTGGTGAACGGAACATTCTTCAGGTCGGCATTGGCGGTGTAGTTGCCGGGGAAGTAGCTGAGTCCGTAACCGCCGCGAAGGACCATGGTGGGACGCAGCGAGTAAGAGAAGCCGACGCGCGGCGCAAAGTCGGAGTGAACGGTCTTGATCCCCGCCGTTGCAGAAACGCCGTCGACGTTCGCAGCCTGCAGAGCCGCATTCGCGGCCGCCTGGGTTGTGGCATTAACCGCCGAGTTGAAGTCGAAGTTCGAGATTTTGTTATGCGCTTCGGTGAACGGCGTGTACACGTCGTAGCGAACGCCATAGGTTACGGTCAGTTTAGGGCTGACCTTCCAGTTATCCTGGGCGAAGAAGCTAGGCTCCCAGGTGCGGTAGTCCGGCGTATTCACAACTCCGCCCGCTCCGTAATCCACGTTGTAATTGGAGTTACTGAAGGCGCCCGCCAGGGTAGAGGCGAGGCTTTGGTCCGCGCCGGAATCCGATCTGAGGCCGAACTTATAATCGCCAAAAGGAAACGCGCTCTGCAAGTTCCGCGCCTGGCGGCGGATTAAGCCCGCGCCCAGCTTGAGGGTGTGGCTGCTGATCGTGTAGCTGACGGTGCCGGAGTATTGGTAGGTGTTGTCGATGTCCTGCAAGGGAACATAGGCTCCATCACCAAGAGAGCTAAAGTAATTGTCAAAAGGCGTAAGGGCCGTGGTCAACGTACCATTCGCGGGAAGGCCCAACGTGGTGTCGGCGTTTGTGTTGTAGTTGTTAGGCTGAGAGAAGTTGTTGACGCGGGTATAGGCCGCGCGCAGATCAACGACCAGATTCTGCGTGAAGATGTGTGAGTATCCCACGGCCCACTGATAGGCCTTATCTGTCGCCGGTCCTGTGTAGGCCCAATAGTTGCCGCCCGGAACGATCGACTGAAAAGCCGACTTCGGATTTGCACCCGCGCCTATATACGGAGGAATTTCTCCGGAGACCTTGTTGAAGTTGAAGCGGGCAAAGAAGTGGTCATTCTGCGAGAAGGTATGATCGACGCGAACGTCGACGGTGTGGCCGAACTGCGTTTTATTCGGGCTGATCAGATAGGTACCAACACCGTTGCTGTCAGTGCCGGAATTGGACAGCGGAAAGAGTTGCAGGTAATTCAGAGCTACCTTATCGACTAACTGGTTTGCGGGAATGCCGTTGGTGCTGCATAGAACAGTCGTGCTTCCGGGGCAGTATTTGCCGGCAGAGAAAAGAGATGGGAAGACACTCGCAATCGTGCTTGACGTGGTAGCGGCGTTGATCGCGGCATATTCAGCAGCCGCCGGAACCGAACTGGAATAGGGATTGACGCCTTTCACCAGGCGAAGGGCTTCATAGTCGCCGAAGAAAAAGGTCTTGTTGTGAATGATTGGACCGCCGATGCTGCCGCCGAATTGATTCTGGCGCAGCTCGGGCTTTTTGCCCTGTGCAGAGGTAAAGAAGAAATCCCGGCCATCGAGTTTGTCGTTGCGGAAGAACTCGTACGCCGTACCGTGGAATTTGTTGCCACCCGACTTGGTGATCAGATTGATGACGCCACCAGCCGTGCGCCCAGCCTCGGGAGCGTAGCTGTTGGTCTGAACCGTGATCTCCTGAATGCCTTCAACCGAGGGCTTGACGCCGATGGTGCCGATGATGCGCTCGTTATCGTCGATGCCGTCAACGATATAGTTGTTCAG
>PMHC01000016.1 GCA_003156495.1 Acidobacteriaceae bacterium | reverse complement strand
GAACCGTCCGCTGACCTACAGCTACTCGGCTACCGCCGGTACGGTGTCGGGCAACGGAACTACCGCGACCTATGCTTCGGCTGGCGCGCCGACAGGTGCAGTAGGAATTACCAGCACCGTCTCCGATGACAAGGGGCATACCGCCTCGGCTTCAACTAGTCTGACCATTGCGGCGCCTTATGTGCCGCCGGCTCCTCATGCACAGGCTCTGTGCTCGATCAGCTTTACCAAAGACAAGAAGCGTCCGACCCGCGTNNGACAACGAAGCCAAGGCTTGCTTGGATCAGGTCGCTCTGGATCTGAAGCAGCAGGCTGATGCTAAGGCTGTAGTTGTAGGTGAGTCGAGCGCCGAGGAAAAGGCCGCAGCCGCCAAGCAGGAGAAGTTTGCCGCCAAGCACAAAAAACATGCCAAGGTGGAAGACTCTGCCTCGCAGCGCGCGGTGAATGCGAAGGACTATCTGGTCAAGGAGCAAGGCATTGACGCTTCGCGCGTCAGCGCTGCGACAAGCTCGACCGATGGCAAGACAGCGGAAAACTACCTGGTGCCAGCGGGTGCGGATTTCAACTCCGATGTAGCCGGTACGACTTCGATCGACGAAACCTCAGTAAAGGCCGTAGGGCGTAAGCCGCTGGCGGCGAAGCATCATCACAAGGCAGCCGCCAAGGCGAAGTAAGCACAAAAGTGCGGCGCTGTAAAAGTCGCTGGCGAGTCTTAAAATGGGGTTCGCCAGCGTCAAGTTCAATAAAACCCTCCGCAATGAATGAGGCTGGCCGTAGTTGCAAGCGGCCAGCCTCATTGTTTTATAGTTCGTGTTTTGGCAGGGTGCGGCTATGCGCGAATAGAAGCCTCCACGCTGTTCACGATTTCTTGTTATATCTGACAAGTTAAATGAAGATTTTGCTATCATAAAAACATTGCCAAGAGAGTGAGTGCTCTCTTCTTCATATCGTTGTATTTGCCTCTAATATCCTGACTGACGTGCCATCATTTCTATGCTGAGGGCTACTAAGTGAATTCCCCGAATGATGCTGTGCCGGGGGCTCTATCTCCTGTGCGAGAGGCGGGAGAACTGCGCGTTACCGTTGTTATCTGTACACGTAACAGGTCCGCGCATTTACGACATTGCCTCCAGGCTGTTTCCGCGCTTAAACCGCCGGCGGATGCGGTTCTTGTGGTGGACAATTCCGCGGGCGATAAAGAAACAGAGATTGTCGCGCGAGAGTTCCATGCGCGTTATCTTGTCGAGGACAAAATCGGTTTAAGCCAGGCTCGCAACCGGGGCATGGTGGAGAGTAACACCGAGATTGTTGCCTATCTGGATGATGATGCCGAGCCTGACAAACATTGGCTCGAGTATTTACTGCCACCGTTTGCTGATTCGCGCGTGGCCTCGGTCAGCGGATGGACAACGCTCCCCGAAATGGCTGGTAGCGCATGCAAAAATGAGCCTCCACGATTGCTCAGCAACCAGGATCCGCAGTGGTTTGAAATTGCGAGCTTTGGCGGTTTGGGACTGGGCAGTAATATGGCGCTGCGCAGGTCGGTTTGCGAGGGAATCGCGATCTTTCATCTTCAATTGGGGCTGGGTACGCCGATCGGTATGGGCGAGGAACATTATGCCTTTGTGTCGCTGTTGTCGCGCGGCTATTGGGCCGTACATGTTCCCGGCGCCATTGTGACTCATCCGGCATCGGAGGAGGATGTTGGACAGCAGGCGGCAAGTTCGATTGCCTATTGGCTCATGCTTTTTGCGGAGTTTCCGGCGCATCGCGCCGATTTGCTGCGTTTTTTGTGGTGGCGATTGCGGAAAAAAACATTGACTTGGCCGCGCGATCCTCAAACCCCGGGCCGTGTGATCAACAGCGGATGGCGCGTATATATGCGGTCGATTTGCTGCGGCGGCTGGCTTTTTTGGCGCACAATAATACATCGGTAAAAATTCTGCTATATCGTGATCGGCGAAGTAGCCTTGCTTAGTTTTACGATTTGACGATGCCAACGGATTTTTCGGCGCATCTGTAGCGCGAAGACGCCGCAATTACGCAGGCGCGGATGCGTAAAAAAAACTTCGCCCAACGTGCAGAGTGGAACCAACAGAAGATCCGAAATTGTCGGTGAGATGGCGGTGATTTTGTAGAGCATCTGTTTCCACCGCAATGGGGGCAGCGGCCATTCCAAAAGTCCCATGCGCGCTGCCTCTGGATGCAGGCGCGCCAAAAGTGCATCTGCTTGAGCAAAAGCCTCCGCATCGCGAATCAGCGCGGCGGAGGTTTTTTCGTATTGCTGATAAGCAATCGCTTTATCGACATAGTGCATCTGCGCGCCGGCCGAGAAGAGACGCAGTCCGAGTTCCAGATCTTCGCGCATGCGGAAGCCTTCGTTGAATCCTCCGACGGCATCGAGTAGCTCGCGTGGCAGCGAAGTGTTGCTGAAAATACATTCCTTGATGGGCCACGCGTCATCTTGCCGCTGTTCCCGTTGCAGATGCAATGCGCCGATCTCCCGCTTGAAGCATTCCGTAGCTAAGCTAGGCGGGCTATCCGCGCTTAGAAAGATCGCTCCGATAGCGACGCCGTGGCGATGCTGGCGATGCGTCGCAACATGCGCCGCGATCAAGCCTGGCTCCGCCAGCATATCGTCGTCGAGAAACAGAATTGTTTCCGCATCGGCCGCGCGATAGCCCGTGTTGCGGGCCGCGGCCGGTCCGCGATTTTCTTGCTCGATGATGCGCAGGTGCCGGGTAGGCTGCAATGCTTGTAGCGCTTCGGTCGTGCCGTCCGTCGAACCGTCGACGATTACTACGACTTCATAACGCGAGGGCGGATAATCCTGCGCCATCAACCGTTCAATGGCGTGAGTAACCATCTTCCGCCGGTTAAATGTCGGCATCACAACCGAAA
>PMHC01000200.1 GCA_003156495.1 Acidobacteriaceae bacterium | reverse complement strand
GCTTTTCCGGAATAAGAGTTTTTCCGCAGCCTGTGAAGCCCGCGTTGATTTTACTTGCTTAACGCGGGGGATAAATCCCCCGCCTTCCTTGCTAAATCAGAGCCGACTTTTTATCGAACTTGCTTCCGCATTCAGGGCAAAAGCCCTTTTCGTCCGCGGCATTCGGATTTGGCGCGTTTGCCGAGAAAATATTTTTACAGTTCGGGCAGCGATAGTTCGCTTTGCCGGCGATGGAAGGAGCGGCGTTGACGGCGGCCTGTTGTACCGGAGCCGGCGGCACCGGATCTGCGATTCCCTTTACGCCCTCTTTAAAGCCCCTCAAACCTTCGCCCAAGCCCTTGCCCAGCTCCGGCAGGCGCTTGGCGCCGTAGAGCAGCAGCAGCAAGACGGCAATAATAATCAGGTGCGTGGGCTGTAATAAATCTCCAAACATAACCCCATCCTCCGCGCGCTCCGAAGTGCTCCGCGCGCATATTTTCAAGGTTCTATTGTCGCACAAACACGCAGCCGCCGAGAGCCTGGCCGCTTTCGTCAATTGACGATTGTGGCAGACTAGAAGGAGAAGTGGAGGTCACTTCAATGAAAATATTCAGTCGATTCGCGGCTGTGGCGCTGCTGTTGCTCGGTGTGAGCGCGGCGCGGCCCGCCGCACACCAAATCTATCCCCCGCCGGAGCAGGCCAAGGCGGATCTGGCCGCCGCGCTGAAGAGCGCAGCAGCCACGCACCGGCGCATTCTGCTGGATTTTGGCGGCGATTGGTGTCCTGACTGCCAGATGCTCGATCTCTACTTTCACGACGCACACAATAAACCGCTGCTCGACGCCGGCTTTGTGCTGGTGCACATCAACATCGGGCACATGGACGCCAATCTCGATCTGGCAGCGCGTTACGGCGTTCCTTTGCATCGCGGCGTGCCGGCGCTGGCCGTTCTGAGCGAGCACGGCAAATTGCTCTACAGCCAGAAGAATGGCGAGTTCGAGGCCATGAGCAGGATGCAGTCCTCGTCGGTAACCGGATTTTTGGTGCATTGGCGCCAGGCGGCGCCCTGCCCGGTGGTTGCGGCTCGGTGTTAGTGCATTTTCACCGTTGCTGTAAAGTGTGGAGTTCTTTCCAATCCACCTTCGCTGTCCGCCATGGCGGACAGCGAAGGTGGGACACCCGTGTTTCCACTACACCATTGTGTTTTTTATTGCGGTCATTTATTCCCCTTTGAAAACAAGGGAATATGGAATGGATCAGAGGAATTTGACGACTTTTTCTGCTTTGTATTCACATCCTGGCGCAGTACGGTGCGCTGGGAATTGATGCACATCCAGCCGCCTCGCACCTTCTCGAAAACGTGGGTGAAGACGCCTTTTTCGTCCACGGGCGCGGAACCGACCTTGTGATGCAGGGTGTAGGTGCCGTTGGCGACGGCGATATCGCCCAACATGCGCACGGTGATGACTTTCTGCTCTATCGAGACCGTTTTATCTTCGCCGTTGATGACCTGGACCACCTGCTGATTGCGCGTAGTGACATCGCCCTGGGCCGAGACATCGATGAACAAGGGCGAGAGCACCAGCTCGAGGCTGTACTGGTCATGCCGGTTGACGGCGTTGGACCAACTGTCTTCGATTTTCTGAAATTGGGTCACATCGGTGCTGGCCGCCGAGGTTACGCCCGGCGCGACGGCCGGAGCAGAGGCGGAATTTTGGGCGACGGCAACGTCCGAAGCAAAAACAGCGACAAAAATACAGATAAAAAAGCGGCTCATGTGCAGTGTCGACTCCAACCCGGAATGGAGGGCTTCAGCAAGCATCATAGCGCTTTGGACTCGATCGATGGGGCAAAGGAAAGCGAAAACAGCGGCAAAGTCCTAAGCTGTCTCTTGCAGCCGGTCAAGCGAGTGCAGCGTAACCATCGAGTCTTCGATCGCAATCCAGCCGTCTTTGCGGAATTGGCCCAGGGTGCGGGTAACGGTCTCGCGCGTGGTGCAGGTCATCGAGGCCAACTCTTCGTGAGTCAGCAGAAGGGGGAAGTGGTACTGGCCGTCATCGGTTTGCTCGCCGATCTGATGGGCCAGCTCGACCAGCAGGCGGGCCAGCCGCGCGGCGACCGTGTCGGCCAGCGCGATGCGGCAGGCATCCTGCAGGGCGAAGCGGTACTCCTGGCAGATGCACTGTACGGCGCGCTGTTGGGCTTCTTTGTGGCTGCTCAAAAAGTTGAGGAAACGCCCGCGCTCAACCGGGCGCAACTGCGCCGCTGTCAGCGATTCGGCCGAGACCTCGTAAACGCCATGCGAAAGCAGGGCATAGAGCCCCAGCACGGAGCCTGGGCCGGCGACGCGAACGATCATGTGACGGCCGTCGGAGCGTCCGGCGGTCAGCTTGAGGTAACCGTCGCAAATCAGATAAAGGCAGCGGGATTCTTCACCCTGGGAGAATAAGGCGGCCTGCGCGGGCAATGAGATGGTGCTGGTGACCAGTTCCAGCTCGGCCAGAACGGCGCTACCTAACGAGCAAAACCATCCGGGCCGGCGATTGGCGCAGGCGGCGCAACCCAGCGGCGCCTGCCGGTCCAACTGCTTTGACCGAGGCTGCTCGACTACCGAAATCTCTGTCTCCGCCATCGTATTGCCCCAATTGATTCCGATGCGGTGCCATGCCTCCACAATTTTTCAAGCTCGAACTCCTTGAGCGAGCTGAAGTTGAGAATAAAACGTATCCCCAAAAATGGAGGATTCTCTCTATTTTTTTAAAGTTTGCTTGAATGGGATCGGCTTTGGATGTGATGAGGCTCACCTGAAGGCGGCAAATGGCGAATAAATATCCGCATTCGCAAAGCAAATTGTAATTTTTTTGAAGGCCATCAACTTTGCATTTACAGATCAACCGCAACATTCGTGACAGAAGTCACAGATTGTACGAATTAAAAAACGTACGCTCTCCTCCGTATCGTGACGTTACGCACGCCGGCGTGTGCACAGGCGGCCCAAGTAGGTGCGAACGGACACAAAAGGCTCCTGCATTGTCATTTATCAGCCAGTAGGGCTTCTGTGGTTGAGTCCCGGATCTGCCAGCGAGTTCCTCAAAGGCGGTATCTCATGCATGCAAATGGGCCGGTAACGCATGGAGTGATCGATGCGATCCCGGTGAAGCTGCCGGGGCTGCGAGTTGTTTTGACGTTTCTGCTGGGCGCGGGTGTTTTCTGCGCTACGTCGCTGGCTGCATCGGGAGCCCCAGGCTCCGAAACGCCGGCCAAAGACGCCGCGCATGTCGATTTTGTAGGCGCCGAGAGCTGCGCCACCTGCCATGAAGCGGTCGCCAAGGGTTTTGCCTCCAATCCTCACACCAAAATGGCCCTGATGCACGGCAACGGCAACGTGACTTGCGAAAGCTGTCATGGGCCGGGCGGCGAGCATGTGGCCGGGGGCGGCGACACCACTAAAATCTTCGATCCCGCCAAGGCCGCGACGAAGGATGTTGATGAAAAGTGCTTGAGCTGTCATGCCGGAGCGCATCCGAACTTTGCGCGCTCGCCCCACGCCAAAGCCGGCGTCGGCTGCATCAGTTGTCATGACATTCACAACAGCAAAGAGGAGCCTCTGCTGAAGGCGGCGCAGCCCGGACTTTGCTTCCAGTGCCACACTGACACCAAGCCGCAGTTCGCCATGCCCTTTCATCACAAAGTGAACGAAGGGCTGATTCAATGTAGCGACTGCCACGACGTGCATGGCACCTTCGAAGAGAACAATCTCAAATCCACCGCCGACCAGAACGCGATCTGCACCAGATGCCACACCGAGGTGCGCGGTCCGTTCGTCTTTGAGCACGCGCCGGTCAAGGCCGAAGGTTGCATGGCCTGCCACACGCCGCACGGCTCGCAAAACGCCCGCATGTTGAACATGCCGACGATCAGCACACTGTGCAATCAATGCCACAGCCCGGTCGCCGCGGCTACTGTTCATGGGATCGACGCCGGATCGGCTTCGGCGACGCCCTGCATCAGCTGCCACACCATGGTTCACGGGTCGAATGTCAGTCAGGCCTTCATTCGTTAAAAGGGGCCGGCCGCGTCCTCCCCGACCGAAGCGATGGCGCGGCCCAAATCCGGTTTTGCCTGCCGGATTTCAGGTTTCGATGTAAGCAACGTTTCTTTGAGCGAGGCTTTACATGAACAAGATTGGCTGGTTCTCTTGGCTGTCCAGCTCATGGCGCACTTCCGTTAGAATGCAACAGATCGCCGCGAGCGCAGGAATAACGATTCTTCTGTCGATGACGGGAATAGTTTGTGCTCAAACCCCGGCTTCCCCCCCTCCGGCGCCCACTGAAAAGATGACGGTGCCGGAGGGATATGCCGCCCATCATTCCATCGATTTGGGCGGTCGGATGTCAGGCTTAACGGGCAGCGGAGCCATGTACAGCACGTTGGTCAATATGCAATCCGGTCCGCGTGTGCTGGGCGAAACGCTCGATATGCATGCGTTGCCGGAGAAGAAGAATCCCTTTGTCGATCATCTGAAGGCTTTCGGCAGCGGCTTTGGCGGCGATCCGAATATTTTCTCCAAGGTGGACGCCGAAAAAGGCAAGCTCTATGAGTTCTCGGGACTCTTCCGCCGCGACCGTCAGTACTTCGATTACGACCTGCTGGGCAACCCGAACATCACCACCGGAGTGTCGATCAACAATATGGTCGGCGGCACGACAACGGCCGCGCTTGCCTGGCCGCAGGTCAAACAATCGCCGGTGCTGTTCAATACGGTCCGCCGCATGACCGATACCAACCTTACGCTCTATCCGCTATCGCCCTTCAGCTATCGCGTAGGGTATTCGCATAATACCTTCGAAGGGCCGTCGCTGAGCCCAAGTTATACGATCGCCAAGTACGACGCGCTGCTGCAACAGTATCAGCGCAACAGCACGGACGATTTTTTAGGAGCGATCGACTGGAAGCCGGTGAACGGAACCAAGCTATCGTTCGAAGAACAAATGACCCATTACAAAGCGGACTCGTTTTTTACGCTGAATCCCAATGGTTTTATGGCGCAGGAAGCAAACGGCACGCGAGCGGATCTGGGCAACTGGGATAGCGAAACAGCCTATGGTATCGCCGCCTGCAACACCACCAGCATGGGTACGGGTTACACCAATTCGTCGAATTACACTATCCTCTCATCGGCGCAGAGCGCGAGGGGCTTGCCGGTTATTAACGCGGCCTGCTCGGTGGTGACCAGCTATCTGCGGACGCAGCCCACGCGCGTTCTTATTCCCACCGAGACCGTGCGCCTGCAAAGCTCCAGCCTCAAGAACCTCACCATGAACGGCGACGTGCACTACACGCTGGCCAACATGCACATGCCCAACTACTACGAGAATGTGCTGGGCCTAAGCGGAGCGGTTCGCTCAATTACTTATTCGGGCGGCTATGCGGCCGGCCATCGCTCGGTGATCGGCGCCGATTTCGGCGTGATCTGGCAGGCCAACAAGATTTTCACTCTCGCCGATCAGGCCAGCTACTCCAGCATCCAGCAACCCGGATACTCCTATATTCCCGCGGCTTCCACCCTTTCCACGCCTTCGACGGCCGGAAACATGACCGTCAATTACACCGGCAAACTGACTCCGGGAACGCAAGCGCTGCCTCACGGCATCAACGGCACCTGGACACCGAATTATTATGGCCAGGAGTTCATCGTCAATAATCTGACGGCGAGTTGGGACGCGACGGCGCGGGCCCGATTCTCGTTGACTTATCGTTACAGCAACCGCAACATCGGCCAAGGCGCGCCGCACGGCGGGCCGATTCCCACCACGCTGGCCGACCCGGTAAACGGCACGGTCGCCATTACCGAAAACGGCGGTATTTTCAACGCGGTCCTTCGTCCTTCAAAGGATTGGGAGCTGAACGGCAGCGTTGGAATCTTCTACGACGACAATGCCTTTACGCCGGTCAGCCCGCGGCAGTCGCAGCAGTATCGTATCCACACCATCTATCGGCCGAGGCGCGGAGTCACGATCACCGGAGCCTTTAACGACCGCGAACGGCACAACAACACCAACAATAATCAGGCGGTGGTTGCGGCCGGCGACGATCTCTACGAGGGACAGATCGCCCACTCCGATCACAGCCGCGTGATCAGCCTGGGCACGATGCTGGCGCCGAACGAGCACTATTCGTTTGACTTTAACTATGCCTACAGCGACGTCTATACGGCGACCAATATCTGCTATACCAGCGGCGCGGCGAGCAACTTGCCCGGTGCGGCCACACTGACCGCCTCCGGTGCGCCGAATGTCTGCCCCGGCGTCTACGCCAGAGGCTCTACCACTACGCTGGTGGACTGGTTCGCCAAGGACTTTATGGATGCGCCGACGAATTATGTATCGGCGGCATTGACGCTGATTCCGGTCGACAAAATCCACTCGACCATCGGTTACCGCATCAGTTCGGTAAACGGCAGCCGGTTTTTTAACGACGCCCGCGATGTGAACGGTTCGCTGGTTTCCACTTATCAGTCGCCTTATCTGAACTTCGCCTGGACGATGCGTCCGGGCTGGAGCTGGAAGGCCGAGTATAACTTCTACGGCTACGGCGAGGGCGGAGCCTCCGGCGCGCAGTATTGCAGCTATGCGACGAGCATGACGGCCACGGTGGTTCCTTGTTCCTCAATCACCGCTTATCCTACGGGCATGACTGAATCCTCCTCGGGGCTTACCGCGCCCAGAAACTTCCACGCTAACAACGTACTGCTGGGGGTGCACTGGGAGTTCTAGAGCAAATCACTTGATGGTATAGAGGGGAAAAACGTCCCTTCGGGGCCTGAAGACCACGTAGATTTGATTTAGTTTACGGCACGGCTGAAGCCGCGCCCCTTCAAAGCCACTCTAACCTACAAGAGATTTGCTCTATTGCCTATGGTTTGCTGATGATTTTGCCGGATTCCGTGCAGCGGCAATCCGAGAAATGAATAGGAGTTATGCGATGAAGAAAACGAGTTGGTTTTATGCCGCTCTTGCCGCCATCATTCTCGCCGGCGCGGCGGGTTTAGCCCAGTCCTCTGGAGAGGCGGTGTACAAGGCCAAGTGTCAGAGCTGTCATGGCGCGCAGGGCACGCCGAGTCCGGCAATGGCCAAGGCGATGGGCGTCAAGCCGGCCAGCGATCCGGCGATCAAGTCGCAAAGCGCGGCGCAGATGATTGCTGTAACCGCCAACGGCAAAGGCAAAATGCCGGCCTATAAAGGCAAGTTGACCGACGCCGAGATCAAAGCCGCCGTGGAGCACTTCCGGAGTTTCGCCAAGTAAGTTCGCGGGCGGAAAAACTTTAGAGGATTTCAATGAACCCAAGGAGCGTAACGATGAGAAAGAGCGTTTGTACCCCGATCATGTTGGCCGCGATGTTTATGTTGGCCGGTTCCATCAGCTTTGCCGAAGATGGCGCGGCTACTTATAAAGCCAAATGCGCGATGTGCCATGGCGCTACCGGCACGCCCAGCGCGGGCATGGCTAAAGCCATGGGAATTAAGCCGGCGAGCGATCCGGCGATTAAGTCGCTGAGCGTGGCGCAGATTGCGGCCGTAATCAAAAACGGCAAGGGCAAGATGAAGCCCGTTGCCGGCCTGAGCGATGCGCAGGTAAAGGATGTGGCCGTGTACTTCAAAACTCTGAAGTAGGCGAAGTTCAAGCCGCAAAAATTCGAATCGCGACTCGTCGGCGAAGGCCGGCGAGCCGTGGAGGTTGAGGTAACGTGTCGCTTTTTGAAAAATTTCGCGAAAGCTGGCTTCGCCCCGCACTGTTTTTCGGCAACAATCCCGTCAGCCTGGCGGGGGGCGCGCTCACGACCGCCTCCGGCGTGACAACAATCGGCTATTGGCTGATCGAGCTCTTCGGCCACGTCGATGAAAATCCCTATCTGGGCATTATCTTTATCCTCATACTGCCGGCGCTCTTCGTTCTGGGGCTTGCTCTGATTCCCGTAGGCATTTGGATCAGACGCAGAAAGCTACACAAGGCCGGGCAGATTCCCGTCGAGTTTCCTAAGATCGACCTCAACGACCCCGTCTTTCGCCACGGCATCGACATTGTGTTGGCCGCCACGATCGTTAACTTTCTCATCGTCGCCGCGGCCAGCTATCGCGGCATGGGATACATGGATTCGCCGCAGTTCTGCGGCCGCTCCTGCCACGTAATGACGCCGGAGTACACCGCCTACAAAATCTCCGCGCACTCGCACGTGGCCTGCGCCGAGTGCCACATTGGCGCGGGCGCTGAAGCCTACTTAAGCGCCAAGGTCAACGGCACCAAGCAACTGCTTGAAGTTACCTTTCATCCGCTGGCCTCGCTGGCGCCCAAAATTTTTCCCAACTATCCAACGCCGATTCCCTCGCCGGTGACCAGTCTGCGTCCGGCGCGAGTGATCTGCGAGGGCTGCCACACGCCGACGCGTTTTGACGGCGATAAGTTGCTGGTCAAGTCCAGCTTTGCTGACGACGAGCAGAACACCGAAACGGAGACGGTGCTGATTCTGCATCTGGGCGGCGAAGACTCGTTTTCGCACCGCACCGGCATTCACGGTGTGCATTTGGGGCACATCGAGTACATCGCCACAGACCCGACGCGCACGGCGATTCCCTGGGTCGAGCGGCAGAATGCCGATGGATCGAAGACGACCTATGTCGCTTCGGCCCTGAATGGCGGCCAGCCCCAAGGCGAGCGGCGAACGATGGACTGCATCGATTGCCACAATCGCGCCGCGCATACATTTATGACCGCGGAAGAGGCGCTGAACCGGGCCATGGCCGACGGCGCCATCAGTCCGTCGCTTCCTTTTATCCACAAAAAGGGGTTGGAGTTGTTGAAAACCGCCTATGCCAGCCCGGAAGAGGCCAACGCGAAAATTCCTCAGCAGCTTGCGGCTTTTTATCGTAGCCAGCATCCAGAGCTCCTCACGCAGAAGGCCGATCTGGTAAAAGCCGCCGGCCTGGAGTTGGCAACGCTTTACAACCAGAATGTTTTCCCCTTCATGAAGGTGACCTGGGGAACACATCCGAACCATATCGGTCACCAGAATTATCCCGGCTGTTTCCGCTGCCACGATGGCGACCATGCTGCTAAAAACGGCACAAGCATTACGCAGGACTGCTCGGCTTGCCACAATCTATTGGCCGTCGATGAGGCCAAGCCGAAGGTGCTCTCCGATCTAGGAATACGATAAGAGAATAGAATCTGTTATCTGATTCCCGTAACTCGCTATACAATCAGTGCGAAGCGCAAAAAAAGAGGCCATACTCCCCAGGGGCGAACGGCGTGAAAATTTCCGCTGCGTAAAAGGGAAGCGATTGGCCTTATGATTCTGCGCAATGCCGACTGGAATCTGCTAAGCGAGGAGTGGGATGCAGTTAAGAGGTTTTGATCTACCGCTTGCAACGGTTTTTTTGACCAGCCTTTTTGCCGCCCCCTGCGCAACGGCGCAGAGTAGTGCGACGGTGGCGGCATCGCGTGTAACGAGCGATTGGCGTACGAGTGCGTCTGTCGCCATCGCCGATAGCAAGCCACCGAGTAACGCCTTCGCAACCGATCTGGGCACAGCCTCTTCCAGCCAAAATTTGAGCAGAATACTGCTTTTGCTAAAGCCTTCGTCGACGCAGCAACAGGCGCTTACCAGCGAGCTCGCCAGCCTGCAAAATTCCGCTTCGTCGAATAATCACCAATGGCTGACGCCGGCCGCATTTGCGCAAAGCTACGCGGTAAGCGCCACGGATGCCGCCGCGGTTGTTTCCTGGCTCGAAAGCGAGGGCTTTGCCGTAGAGTCGCTCCCCGCCGGCCGTGGCTGGATCGAGTTTTCTGGAACGGTAGCGCAGGTTGAGCGGACTTTTAGCACGACGGTTCAACTGGTTTCCGTCTCCGGCACCAAGCGTGCGGTAATAGAGAACAATATTTCGCTTCCTTCGGCGCTAGCGCCGGTCATCGCCGGATTGGTTTCGCTCGACGGCTCGCTGGCCGCATCAGCGCTGACCACGCCCGAGTCTCTTACGACCTCCAGCTCCGATCTGGCGGCGCTTACTTCGCCCTCCGGCGCCGCCGCGCTTACGCCCAAGCTCGCCGCGCAACTGGTCGACCTTACCAGCCTCAACACGGCGGGCGTGACCGGGACAGGCGAAACAGTCGCGATCGCTTCGCGCAGCAACGTGAACAGCAGCGACGTTGCCGCATTCCGTACCGCATTCGGAGTGGCGACCTCGCCGCTTAAAGTGACGCTCAACGGCTCCGATCCCGGCCTGACAGACGACCAGGCCGCTGCGACGCTGGCGGCTTCGTGGGCGGGCGCGGTCGCTCCCGGTGCGCAAATTCAGCTTGTGCCCGCGGCTTCAACGCTGGCCACCGACGGCGTAGATCTATCGCTGGCGGCGATTGTCGATCAAAATTTGGCCAATGTGGTAGCTGTTGGCTACTCGGCTTGCGAATCCGGGTTGAGTTCCGCGCATCAGCAGTTTTACACCGCCCTCTATCAGCAGGCGGCGGCCGAAGGCATTACGATCATTGCCGCTTCTGGCGATGGCGGCGCGGCGGCCTGCACTCCGGCGGGAGGAACGGCTACGATCGGCACCGGCTACGGCGTGAATGCGCTGGCCTCCACGCAATGGAACACCGTAGTGGGCGCGGCCGGTTACGGCACGAGCGGCGCTACGGCGGGCGCTACGGCGCTGGCCGCCTGGTCGCCGGTCAGCACCGCCGATCCGGCCTATGCCGGCGGCGGCGGCCAAAGCACGCTCTACACGCGGCCGAGTTGGCAGAGTGCTTCCACGCAGAAGGTCGCCTCCGATGCAAGCTCGACCTCCAAACGCCTGCTGCCGGATCTGGCGTTGCCTACGGCGCTCGATACCAGCACGAACACTGGCTTGGCATTTTGCCTCAGCAGCGACGCCTCTTCGGGCTCCGGCTGCACGCTGGTCCGCGCTGGCGGCAGCGGTTCGGCCACGGCCTATTTTGCCGGCGTGGCGGCGCTTATCGATCAAAAGTATGGAGCCGTCGGCAACTTGGCGCCATTGCTCTACGTCACCAGCCAGTCGGCTTCGGCCAGCGGCGTATTCAACGATGTGGCGCAGGGAACGACGCAACTGTCGTGCACGGCAGGCAGCACGGGTTGCAGCTCGACCGGCCAGATCGGCTACTCCGCCGCTTCGGGCTACGACCTGGCGACCGGGCTGGGCGTTCCCGACGTGGCGCAACTGGTGAACCATCTGGTCATCTCTTACGCGACGGCGGCAACGACGCCGACAGTGACGCTGACCGCCACGCCGGCTGGGCCCTACAGCCCAACGGAGGAAGTCACCTTTACGATCAAGGTCGTCGATCCGACTGCCGCGGGCATTCCCACCGGCACGGTGGCGATCTATAACGAGAGCTACAACGGCGATGCACTGATGAATAACGTCGCGCTGACGTCGAGCGGCAGCGCCTCAACCGGCAGTTCTACAACGTACGGGCCAATCGAGATTGAAAATCTGCTGACACACGACGGCAGCTCGAACAGCACCGGCACTTACAATTTGGGAGTCTATTTCGACAGCGCCGACACATCGACTTATTCCAATGTGAACTCCGGCACGCTGATGACCGTAACCGTGGGGCAGAGCAAGACGACGCTGACAATTACGCCGTCGACAACTTCTCCGGCGGTAGGCGCGACAATTTCGGTGACGGCAACGCTCACCGCTTCGTCAGTGGGCAGCGCCGCGCCGACCGGCGTTACCACGCTCTACGTCAACGGCACGGCGGTGGGCACAACATCGACGTATACGGCGAGTACCACCAGCGGTGTGTACACGGCATCATTTACCGGGGTGAGTATCTCCTCGACCACAACCACGATCTACGCCGTTTACGCGGGCGACAGCAATTACGCCACGGCAACCTCGGCCACGACAACGCTGACCGCGACCAAGGCGATGGCGACGGTAACTCTTACGGCAAGTTCCACCGCGGTTTTGTCCGGCACGGCGGTGACGTTGACCGCCACCGTAGTTCCGAGCAGCCTGACCACGGTTCCCACCGGCACGGTGACCTTTTATGAAGGCACGACGAAGCTGGGCAACGCGACGTTGACTTCGACGGGCGACGCAAATTACTCCGCCGTGGCGACGCTTACGACGCAGAAGCTGGACGGCGGCGTCGATTCGGTGACGGCGCTTTACTCCGGCGATAGCACGTACGCTTCGGCCACCTCAAGCGCGCTGTCGATCACCGTGGAAGGCTTCACGCTGGCGGCAGACTCGAGCAATCCGGTAGTTCTCAATATAGCCAAGGGCAGCTCTGGCACGGTGAGCTTCGACATCACCAGCCTGGGTGGCTACACCGGCACAGTACAGGTGATCTGCACCGTGGCCACGGCGGACGATATGAGCTGCGGCACCAGCCCGCAGCAGATTACACCCACCGGCACGGCGACCTTTACGGTAACCACTTACACGACCGGCGGACCGGAGTATTCGGCGCTGCGCAGGCCGCGCCAGCCCAAGGCCGGATGGCCGCAAGCCGCAGGCGGCATGGCGCTGGCCGTGCTGGCATTTTTCCTGCTGCCTTTCGGGGGCCGCGCGCGCATCTTTTTGGGCCGGGGACCACGGCAGTTACTGGTTCTGATTCTGCTTTTGGCGGGATTGGTAAGCGGCGGCATTGGCTGCAGCAACAACACCACCATTTCGAATACAGGAACCCCGCTTGGCGAGGTTACGCTCAAGGTGACGGCCATGCCCTACACCGATAATGTTGTTCCCAGCCAGACGCTGTACTTTACGGTGAACGTGACGGCGAAGTAGACGGGCAAAACGGAAAAGGCGAGGGCGGCCGGGGGTCCGGTCGCCCTTTATTTTTGCCGGAAGAATCATCCGGCCGTGATAGGCTGGCCTGTCGTGTTCGAACAGACAATCGCAGGAGCGAAAGATCGAATGCCTTCCATCCATCCATATCATTTCAACCTTGTAGCCGCTGCCCATGCGGCGATGCTCGAGCACGGCTTCAAACCGGATTTTCCCGCTGAAACCGCGAGCGAACTGGCGGCGATTCAAGCGCAGCCGGACGCCTCTTCCGGTGACTTTACGGACCTGCGCAGTCTACTTTGGTCGTCGATCGATAACGACAGCTCGAAAGATCTGGACCAGATCGAATGGGCCGAACGGCTGGCCGACGGCCGCATTCGCGTGTTGGTGGGCGTGGCCGACGTGGATGCGCGCGTGTACAAGGGCACGGCAATCGATACCCACGCGCAGTTCGAGACCACCTCGGTCTACACGGGCGTAAAGGTCTTTCCCATGCTGCCGACGGAACTGTCGGAGGGGATTACCTCGCTGAATGAAAACGAGGACCGCGCGGCGGTGGCGATCGAATTCGTTGTCGCTGCCGACGGAACCGTTTCGGACGGCAAGGCCTATCGCGCGCTGGTGCGCAACCGTGCGCAACTGGCCTACCCGAGCGTGGGCGCGTGGCTTGAGGGCAAGGCCGATCCGCCGGCCAAAATTGCCGCCAATGCCGGTTTGGCCAGTCAGATCAAGCTGCAAGACGAGGCGGCGCGGCGCATGGAGGGCAACCGCTTCCAGAACGGCGCGCTCGATCTGGAGACGATCGAGACGCGGCCGGTGATGCTGGCCGATGACGCGATCGAAATCTCGCGCCAGGAAAAGAATCGCGCCACGGGGTTGATCGAGGAGTTCATGGTGGC
>PMHC01000078.1 GCA_003156495.1 Acidobacteriaceae bacterium | reverse complement strand
CTCACAATCTGCTCCGGCGTGTACTTCTTCCTCTGCGCCATTCAGGGCTCCTTCTATACCAGTTTCTCGCTCTTCCTCTGGTACAAAAACAGCCGGGCACTCCAGGCGCCCAGCGCTTATGCAATGCCCTTTTAGGCAGGGATTTTTTTAAGAATAGGCCGTTAGGCAGAGAGCAGCGCCGGAGCTTCAAAGCCGCTCTCCCCGGCAATTTCAAGGCATCTCTTCAGCGCTACCGCGAAGGTGTTTTCACCTGATGCGCGAGTTTCTGTAGCTGGTCTCTGACGCGATCGACAACCGACGCCCAATCGCCGCTTTTCTGCTGGCGAAAGAGCTTCATGCTGGGGTACCAGGGGCTGTCATCGCGCTCCAGCATCCAGCGCCAGTCGGGCACGCGCGGCAGCAGGAGCCACACCGGGCGACCCAGCACGCCGGCCATGTGGGCAACCGCCGTATCCACGGTGATCACCAGGTCCAACTGCTCCATTTGCGCCGCCGTATCGGCCATATCGGCGGTGTACGGCGCCAAGTCGAAAATCGGCAACGGCGCATCGGCTAACTGCTCAACGCCATCGCCAAGTTGCAAGGAGAAGAAGTGCGTTCCGGCAAGGCCAAGCAACGGCGCAAGCTCGGTCAGCCGTATCGAGCGCTGCTGGTTGCTGGCTTGCCGCGGGCTGCCCATCCAGGCCACTCCGACCCGCAGCCCCTCCGCGGGCCAGTCGAGAGCGGCGGCCTTTTGCCGCGCCGGCTGAGGCGCTTCCAGATACGATACGGCGATGGGAAGATTTTCGAGCGTGATGCCGAGTACGCGCGGCAGGCTCATCAACGGAGAGTGCAGATCGAATTCCGGTAGCGAGCCGCCGCCGAGCGTTAATGCGTCAAGGCCAGGAATCTGGCTGGCCAGCCGGCCCAGCGTGTGCGGCACATCGAGAATGACGCGGCCGCCGGCGGCGACGACCAGAGGAACGAAGCGCAGAAACTGCAACGTGTCACCCAACCCCTGCTCGGCATGCAGCAGGATGCGCCTGCCCCACAGCGCTTCTCCCTGCCAAAGCGGCCGAGGAAAATTGCGCGGCGCGTTTTTTCGCTTCCAACGCAATTCGTAATACGGCCAGCCTTCTTTGTAACGTCCTGCAAGGAGCAGAGCGATTCCCAGATTCCACTGCGCCTCCACATTTTGCCGATCGAGCGCCAGCGTCCGCTCGTAGTAACGGCGCGCTTCGGTAAAGTTTCCTTCTTTCCAGCAGATGAGGCCGTAGTTGTTGTAGAGCTCGGCGAACTCCGGCTGCAAACACATGGCTCGCCGCAGATGCTGCTTGGCCAGCTCGGTTTGCCCCTCCGCTTCATAGACAACGCCCAGCGTATTGTGGATGCCGGCGAAACGGTCATCGATGGTCAAGGCGACTTCAAGAACCCTTTGCGCCTCCCGCGGTTTATGCAGCGCGCAGAGCGCGTTGGCCAAAGCGCCATAGGCCTCGACAAAATGAGGATTGAGCCGCAGGGCGCTTATATAACATGCAATGGCCTGCGACGCTTCCCCCTGCGCCCGCAAGGCCCTGCCTTTGTAATAGAGCGAGTTAATGCTGCGCGGCATGATGCTCAGCGCATTTTGATGATAGTGAACCGCCTGCTCGTAAACTCCCTGCTGATAGGCGCAGAGCCCTAACCCATCAAGGGCGTCAATCGACTGGGAATTTTGCTTGAGCGCGGTACAAAAGCAGTTGCGCGCTTCTTCTATTTTGCCCTGGGAGAAGAGAGGATAGCCGCGGCTCGACAGCGCATCGACGGGCGCCGGCCGCGGGGCGTCTTGGGCCGGTGCGGCTTTGCTCAACAAATCAGGCACGGCATCGCTGAGGGGCAATGCGTTGGGATGCTCGTGCGCGCCCTTATTCAGAGCCTTGCTTCGGAGAAACTTATGGCTATCCATGGTTGCGCAATGGCTCTCGTACGCGGCAAGTGAGAGCGCGTCACTTTATCCATGGCACGCTAGAGACCATTCAGCGGCAAATGTTTAAGAAAGCTCTGAACTTTTCCTATGAAACTGCCGTTTTCGCTTCATCGCCGAAACCTTCCCGGTCGATGAAGCCGAGATTCATTTGCGGGAGGACGATCGCGTGCATATTGCCGGTAGAAAACGCCGTGCCCCCTCGGCGCGCGTTATGCGATCCGTACGCGCTTGAGCACGATCCATGTCGTCAAAAACGCAACCAGATCCGCGGCCGGGCCGGCCAGCCATGCCCCCGTCAGTCCCCAGCACCAGGGTAGAAAGATTAGAAACGGCGCGAGAAACAGCACCTGCCGCGAAAGCGTCAGCAAGAGAGAAATTTTCGCCTTGCCGATGGATTGAAAGAAGACCGAGGTCGTCATCTGAAATCCGTCGAGGGGAAACATGAGGATAAAGAGCCGCATGCCGACGACGGTTTGCGCCACAAGCCGCGCATCACGCGTGAATGCGGAGGCAACGACGCGCGGAAAAATTTCGGCCAGCAGAAAGCCGCAAGCCATGGCGCCGGAGGTTCCGACGACGGTGTCGCGGAAGACGGCTTTTACGCGGTCAAATTGGCGCGCGCCATAGTTATAGCCGGCGATGGGCTGCATGCCCTGGTTAATGCCCACGCTCACCATGACAAAGAACATGGAGAGCGTGTTGACGATGCCAAAGGCTCCAACCGCGTAATCGCCCCCGTAGCGCGCCATGCGCACGTTGAAAAGTACGGCGGTCATGCTGGCGCAGAGCATCATGGCGAAGTTCGGCATGCCGATGGAAAAAATGCCCCGAATGATCGGCAGCCGGGGATAAAGATATTTCCGGTGAAATCGCACGGCGCTTTCGCGGCGCAAAAAATGCGGAAAGGCCAGCAATACGCCGGAGGCCTGGGCCAGAACCGTCGCCCAGGCCGCGCCGCGAATTCCCCAGTGAAAGCCGAAGATAAACAAGGGCGCCAGCGCGCAATTGACGGCGACCGTCTCCAGCGTATTGATCATGGCGCCGCGCGGATAGCCCGAAGCGCGCGTTACGCTGTTCAGTCCCAGATACAGATGCGTGAATACATTGCCGAAGAGAATGATCTGCATGAATTGCTGGGCATAGGGAAGCGTTTGCTGGCTGGCGCCGATCAGGCGCAATAGCGGGCCGAGCAGCGGGGCGCACGCGAAGGCGTAGCCGAGGCCCAGAACGAAATTGAGAAAAAGCGTATTCCCGAGAATTTCAGCCGCTTCATTGTTTTTGCGCTCGCCCAGCCGGATTGAAACCAGAGCGGCGCCGCCGATGCCGACCAAAGAGCCGAAGGCCGCCGCCATGTTCATCAACGGCAGGGTCAGCGCCAGCCCGGCGATCGCCATCGCGCCCACACCGTGCCCGATAAAGATCCGGTCAATGATGTTATAGAGCGAAGCCGTCGTCATGGCGATAACCGCGGGAATGGAATATTGCGCCAATAACCGCCGGATATTGCCGTTATGCAGCAGACGAATGTTTTTCTGGCGCTCTTCCGCGGGGAATTCTTCGGGGGACAATGTATCTTCGATCAACCTTTCAGCCTCCTGGAAAAACTGGCGCTAAGAATCGACCGCCTGCACCCGGGGATGAGTTCCATCGGCAATCGAAGAATATGCAACGTGGACATACACATTATCCAATGTTACGGGGCCGGGCATGGCGGCTTTGCATCCGGTCCTGGAAACTCGTTTCCCAAATGAGGCCATTATCAGCGGATGCCGGGCTTGTACAGCCGGATTTAGCTGTTAGCATTTTGGCTATGTTCTCCTTGCATTGCAGATTCCGGCTGGTAGCAGCCGCTGTGCTGGCCGCCGCGTTTGCCCTTCTCCCTGTCCACGCCCAGAAGCCTGCCGACGCGCATCTGAGCGAGATTCTCTTAAGCCTGCATCGCGGCCATTTCTTCGATCAGGTGGCCGTATCGCCCGACGGCAAGCGTCTGGCCTGGATCGAGCAGAACAAGATCCGCGTCGCCCCCGTTGGCGAGCCGGAGAAGGCTCAGCGTCTCGTCGAGGCCGGTACATCGTGCCACGACTCGGAGTTCGCCTGGTCGCCCGATTCCACCGCGCTGGCCTTCTTTTCCGATTGCGCCGAGCAGACGGAGCTTTATCTTTCCCGGTTCGACGGCGCGGCGGCGCGGCGGCTGACCGCGCTGCATGGCTATGTGGATTCGCCAGCCTTTTCGCCCGACGGCAAATCCATCGCCTTCCTTTATGTAGAAGGCGCGACGCGGCCCGCCGGAGCGCTGGCCGCGCAGAATGCCCCGGCCGGAGTGATCGGCGAGGAGCGGGCCGAGATTGAGCGTGTGGCCGTGGTCCCGGTCGCTGCCGCGCAGCCCGCCGCCAATCAGCCAACGGTTCCAGCCTCAGCTAATCCAGCCTCAGCTAATGCAGCCTCCGCCAAGCCAGTCTTCGCCGCTTTAGCCTTCGCCACGCCCGCTAATCTTCACGTCTACGAATTCGACTGGTCGGCCGACTCGCGCTCATTGGCCTACGTGGCCGCCGAACCGCCGGGCGAAAACAACTGGTGGACAGCCAAGCTCTACACGCAGCCGATCGGCGGCGCTCCGGCGGCGATTCTTGCTCCCGCCGAAGTTTCCGGCCCGCTGCACGGCCTGCAAATCGCCGTGCCGCGCTGGTCGCCAGACGGCAAATGGATCGCCTTCATCGGCGGGCTGATGAGCGATCAGGGGGCAACCGGCGGCGACCTGTGGATGGTTCCCGCGCGCGGCGGCCAGCCGCGCAACCTGACGCCCAAACGTCCGGCTTCAGTGGCGTGGATGGCCTGGGCCGATGCGCGAACGCTTTATTTCAGCGAGTTGGCCCAAGCCAATAGCCAGCTTGTCCGCCTTCGCCTGCGGAGCGACGGCGAGAGCGCCGGCGAAGCCTTCGAAAGCGTCTACAGCGCCGAAGGCACGGTCAGCGACGGACGCGAGGAAATGAATTTTTCTTCTACCGCCGACCGCTCCTTATTTGTTTTTGAAAAAAGCAGCTTCGACCATGCGCCGGAGATCTTCGCCCTGCGCAATACCTCTTTTGCCACGCCCGCCACGCAGATCTCGCACTTCAACGACGGCGTAAAACCCGCCTGGGGCAAGGCTGTTTCGCTCGAATGGAGCAACGAGGGCTTTCATGTGCAGGGCTGGCTGCTGCTGCCGGCACACTACAACCCGGCGAAAAAATATCCGCTGCTGGTGCATGTGCACGGCGGCCCGGCCTCGGCGACGCTCTCCCGTTGGAACGGAGGGGCGGGCGGCATCAGTTCCACGGCCTTTTCCGCGCTCGACTATTTTGTATTGCTGCCCAATCCTCGCGGCAGCTTCGGACAGGGCGAAGCCTTTACGCAGGCCAATCGCCAGGATTTCGGCTATGGCGACCTGCGCGACATTCTGGCCGGGGTTGACGCGGTGCTGGCGCGCTATCCGGTCGATCCCCACCGCGTGGGCATCACCGGCTGGAGCTACGGAGGCTTCATGTCGATGTTCGCCGTGACCCAGACGCATCGCTTTCGCGCGGCGGTGGCCGGGGCGGGAATCTCCGACTGGCTCTCCTATTATGGTGAGAATTCGATCGACCAGTGGATGATCCCGTATTTTGGGGCCTCGGCCTACGACGCCCCGGCGGTCTACGGGCGGAGTTCGGCCATTAATTTTATAAAAGGCGTCGCCACGCCCACCCTGACGGTGGTAGGCGACCGCGACGGCGAGTGTCCGGCGCCGCAATCATTCGAATTCTGGCACGCGCTGCGCGATCTTCATGTACCGTCGCAACTGGTGGTTTACCCTAATGAAGGCCACGGCTTCATCGATTCGGGGCACCGTCGCGACGTTTTGGAGCGGGCCGTCGGCTGGTTCGACCGCTTTATGCCGCCGCAGTGATTTTAGCTGCTTTCCATTCCGCGCTGGCCGAGTCTATCGGTGAAGGTGGGGGGCGGTTTCTGTGCAAAGCCAGAGGTAGCCCCGCCCTGATACACTTTTTTCTTGGAGTTCAAGGGTGTGTTTCGCCTCTCCGGCCGGATGCGGTTATGTACCGCCGGAGTTCGCGGTTCGAGCTGGATTCACGGATTGTGAACCGGTTTTTGGCTGCGAATAGTGGTGATTTAAACTCATCTTCACTCAATGCTCTTAGCGACCGTTCCGCGGTTTGATGGCGTGGGGCGGGGAGGATTCATGCGG
>PMHC01000232.1 GCA_003156495.1 Acidobacteriaceae bacterium | reverse complement strand
ATGAGCGTGTCGCAGCCCATGATCTTTGCTTCGCGCAGGGCTTCCTTGGCGAGTCGCTCCACCAGCGCCGTACCTGCGGGATCGCCCTTGAGGTCGCCTTCGTAAAGGCGCGCCTGAATGTTTTGGGCGACGACTTTGAGTTGCTCGCGCGCGGCCGGGCGGTAGACGTCGACCGAGACGAGCATGGGGCGGTGGCCGCCTTTTTTCAGCCACGCGGCGAGCTTGCCAGCGGTGGTGGTTTTGCCCGAGCCTTGCAGGCCGGCCATCAAAATCACCGTGGGCGGCCGCGAGGCGAAGTTGAAGCGCGCCGTGTCTTTGCCCAGCAGCGCGACCAGCTCGTCGCGAACGATCTTGATGACCTGCTCGGAGGGCGAGAGCGCGGTGAGCACTTCGGTGCCGACGGCTTTGGCGCGGATCTGCTCGATCAGATCTTTGGCGACGTTCAGGTTGACGTCGGCTTCAAGCAGCGCGACGCGGATTTCGCGCAAGGCTTCGGCGATGTTTTCTTCGGTGAGCGTGCCTTGGCCGCGCAGGGTTTTAAAGACGCGCTGAAGTTTGTCGGTTAGGTTTTCAAACATAGCTCACTTCTAGTGTACCTTGCTGGCAGAGATAGCGGCCAAGCCCCGCGCACGGAATCGCTTGCATTTGCGGTGTTCGCGGGCTATCCTGGGCTCTCAATAAACAGCGAATCGCGCTTCATCGGCTGCGGATCGAGCTTTACCGGTCAAGCATCGAAAGTCTCGTAAACACGCCGAAGCGTATGGGGCGGGCTGCCGGATTCGCCGCGGCAATCTGCTTCAGTCAATTCTGCTTTGACGGGCCCCATAATCGTAGGGACGAGAAGGAGCATGGACTGGCATGATCGCCCGCCTGAGATCGTTTCTGAAATCCGGGCTCTTCGCTCTTGGTTACAACCTCTCCAGGCATACTTCTTCTGCTGCGATCAAGGGCCTGCTGTCGAAGCTGCGGCCTATGGACTGCGGTATCGAGTTGATTCGCATCGGAAGCGATATGGATGGAGGCTACCTGGTTCCCGACGACCTGGAAGGAATCGAATACTGCTTTTCTCCCGGCGTAAGTACCGACTCAGATTTTGAAGATCATTTAGCCAGGCAATACAAAATTAAGTCGTTTCTCGCCGATTATTCGGTGGATGCCCCCCCGATTCATAGACCCGAATTCATATTCGACAAAAATTTTCTCGGCTGCAGCGAGCGCGATCCCTTTATCACGATGCAATTCTGGAAGGATAAATATTTAAAAGGGTATAACGGCGATTTGATTCTGCAAATGGACATTGAGGGCGGTGAGTACGAAGTTTTGTGCAACGCGCCAGACAGCCTGCTCGACCAATTTAGAATTCTGGCCATCGAGTTTCATAGTTTGGACCGCCTCTTCGATCATTTCGGTTTTGAATTTTTATCCGCATGCTTTGAAAAACTTTTGCAATTCTTTTACGTCGTGCATATTCATCCGAATAATTGCTGCGGAAGCGTGAAAAAGGGCGATCTCCAAATCCCGCTCGTCATGGAGTTCACCTTTCTGAACAAGAAACGCGTCCAGGCCGTAAAACCTCAGAGATCGTTCCCTCACAAGCTCGATCGAGAAGATGTTCCCGGAGAACCACTGCTGCTGCCAAGGTGCTGGTATGCACAGGAATGAAGCGACGCGCACGATGATAGGGGCGTTGGCGACCTCTTCTTCGGTAAGCATGTTCTGGCCGCGCAGGGTTTTGAAGACGCGCTGAAGTCTGGAAGGAGTGGTCGAGCCGCACTATCCAAGGGGCGAGAACGGCTGGCCCGCTTTAGTGTGCTGCTGCGCATCTATTTTCTGCTACTCTTGTTCAACCTGTCTGGCCCGCGACCGAGGAGATACTGTATGATTCGGCGGCGCTGCAACAATAATAGATAGCGGCGAACTGTATATAAAACATCTGTCCAACATCCAGACACTTAAATTCCTAATAACTACTGCCGATGCTAGGTTTAGAGCCTTGGGGAGCAGTATGGCAAAAATTATTCTCGTTGTTGATGACTCTACTACTATGCTGGCAAGCCTTAAAGCCACATTGAGCATGAATGGATATACGGTCGCAACCGCCAATCAGGGGCGGATGGCGCTGGATATGCTAGCTGCGGGACTGAAGCCCGATCTGATCGTCACAGATATAAACATGCCGGTTATGGGCGGGATTGAATTAATTAAAAACATCCGTACTATGCAGATGCTCAAATTTACCCCCATCCTGACGCTGACCACGGAAGGCGATACGGAAATTCGCAATCAGGGCAAGCAGGCGGGGGCGACAGGATGGATTGTCAAACCTTGCTCGGGCAACAATTTGGTAGCAGTAATCAGAAAAGTATTGCCGGGGGCGTAAGATCATGGCGCTGGCGCAGTTGGCAGCAGATCCACAGTTATATACGGCAAATTCGATCCCTTTACAGAATAGTCCGCGTATGCCAGATGCGAACTCAGAAATGAGCTTATCGCGGGTGCGCGGCTGCATGCTCCTCGACATCTTTGGACAACTGATGTTTCTGTCGTTATTCTGGCTGATTTTGGTTCACGTTACAGGGCCAGCATTTTATGCCTACCGGCGTTCAGTAGCGGAACTCATTATACTTTTGCTCGCGGTGCCCGGAGTCGGCCGCGCGCTGTGGCGTTGGAGCCAGGCGCGCCACGAGATTGCGCGAATGGGCGCGGCGGGAGGCAGCGACTTTGAAATAGCTCTGCGCCGATTGGATCGCTGGGATGCAATAGAAGCGGAAATGTTGAAATCCGGTCGATATATAGATGTTGTGCACGACCAGATAGGCGATTCGCTTGCTGAATCAGAACGAGAAGTAATGGAGGTTATTAGTCAAATTGACCTGCTAAGTCAGGAGGCGGGCGAGAAACGCCAGCGTGTCGGCCTTTCTGTACAAAGCAGCAAGGATTTAACGCAAGCCACAGAGGTGCGGGCCGAAGCCAATCATGAATTAATCGCTTCCATTCAAGCGCAACTGGAAGCGCAATTAAAAGAAACGCGCGACAATTTTGAGCGCATACAGCATTTATCCGGTGAAGTACGTTCCTTAACTCCACTCATTAAGGTCATTACCTCGATAGCTCAGCAAACGAATTTGCTGGCCTTGAACGCGGAGATTGAGGCGGCTAGGGCCGGCAGCGCAGGCCGCGGCTTTTCCGTGGTTGCCATGGAGGTTAGAAAGCTTGCCGTGCTTTCGACGAAGGCGGCGGGAGAAATTTCTGAAAAGATTCATTCCACCTGCAAAAATGCAGATGCCGAACTGGAGACAGCGCGGGTTGCATTAAATCAGCAGGAAACGCGCTCGGCCATGAGTCACATGGCTGACGATCTCAGCTCAATGCAACAGGAATTTTCGAGCAATGGCAAGAAGTTGCTGGATGTTATCACGGAAGTAGAGCTTAGCTATGGTGAGACCGTCGACCGGCTTTCTGCCGCGCTTGGCCATATTCAATTCCAGGATGTAATGCAGCAAAGAATGAGCCATGTGCAAAAGTCGCTGATTGAAATGCGCGACCACATACAGGGACTAAGTAAGTTGTCCCATAATCCCGCTTGGGACGGAGATTTCGATCAGACGTTTGAAAGCATCTTGAACGCACATCTCGAGCAATATCGCATGGTTAGCCAAACATTAACGCACATGGCCGCATCCGGAAGCGCTGTTGATACGAACCAAGGAGGGCCAGCGATTGAACTGTTTTAGCGTTGTGGCCTGTGTGCTAAATGGCCGCGGACAGACGCTTGCTGTAAGTATTTCCAGCATGAAGGGCTCTATGTACGATTTTTATACGAGCTAACGGCTTTTACATGATTTCCACAGCATATCCACAGGTTTTCTACTCAGATGTGCATCCCTATTGCCGATGAGTTAAAGCATGGGCCCGTATTTAAAGGCTTGCATAAGAGCAGTTAAACAATAAGCCGCCGTTGTACCAAGCAATTCCGTACTTGGTATATGCAAAGACCGGCATTACTTGCGGAAGTATGAAAATCAACGATGATCCACGCTGCAAGCGGCCTCATGTATGAGGTCACTACCGCGCTGACCACCAATCTCCCGCGTGATTTACAGAGGAGCTAAGCGTGAGCGTAAAGTTGAGCCAAACAAATGATGCCAACTTGATTCAACTTGATGGAGAAGTTGACATCGCCTCCGCTGCGGATTTAAAAGCCGCACTTATCGAAGCGGCAAAAGACAAGAAGGAGATTCGCGTTTCCGCCGAGGGCGCGAGCAGCCTTGATGTAACGGCGTATCAGTTGCTCTGGGCCGCTAAACGCGAGGCCAAGCGCGCAAACGCTAAGTTTTCTTTGCCGAGCGAATTGCCTGAAACTATTCGGCGCGCATGGACGGAGATGGGACTTGATGATCTGGCTTCTCCAGCGTAATGATGTGCTGTTTCCATCGGGAAAGTCCGTAGCATTTTGTACGGTATTTTGTATGGCTTTGCAGTTGAATTGCATAGTAATTCAGGTCGGAAGTTGAGCGATTTGCAGATGACGTCTACACCGGTTTCAGCCAATGCCGAGCAGTTTAAAAACAGTTTCCGCGAGGAAGGCCGGGAAATTCTGACTGACCTGGAGTCGGCGCTGCTGGAGTTGAACGAAAACCACGGCGATTCTGACTTAATAGGTCGCATCTTCCGCGGCTTGCATACGCTCAAGGGCTCAGGTTCGATGTTTGGATTCGAGCGGTTGGCGGCATTTACTCACGATCTGGAAACTGCTTTCGATATGGTACGGAACGGTCGCCTGGAAGTTACCGCGGAGTTAGTTGACCAGACGTTATCGGCGCTTGACCAGATCAGCGCCATGTTGGAAGAAGATACTGGCGGCGGCACGCCGGCAGATGAAGCCGTCTGCGCAAACATCATCAGTAATGTACGCCGTTTGGCCGGCATACAAAGCGGTAAAGAGCCTGCGCAAAAGAAGGCATCAACGCCTACCGCGAATCCTCCTGCTCTGGCGAGCGGTAAGTCGCAAAGCTGGCGAATATACTTCGCTCCCGGTCCCGACCTGATGCGCTGCGGCGCAAATCCCGCACTTATATTGCAAGAGCTGCGCGGCTTGGGCGGTCTATCGGTTCATGCGGAGATGAAATCCGTGCCGCCGCTGGCGGAGATGGATCCCGAGCGCTGCTATATAGCTTGGGAACTGGTACTGGAAACCGCGGCGGGGCTTGATGCCATCAAAGATGCATTTATCTTTGTCGAATCCAATTGTGAACTGGCTATTGAACTCGCGTCGGGCGCGAGCGCCGATAAAGCAGCTCTGAAGCCGACGAACAAGGTGGATAAGACGGCCAAAGTGCTGGCGGAGAAACGTGCGCAGCCGGGAGGCCGTCGCGCTTACGACAAGGCGGAGAATGTTTCCAGCCTGCGCGTACCCGCCGAGCGATTAGACCAACTTGTCAATCTGGTAGGCGAGTTGGTAACCGTGCAAGCACGCTTGAGCGAACTGGCAAACCAGCGCGACGACACGGAAGTTACCGAGGTCGCGGAAGAGGTCGAACGGCTCACTGGTGCTCTGCGCGAGAATTCGATGAACATCCGCATGGTGCCCATTCGGGGAACCTTCGAGAAGTTCCGGCGGCTGGTGCATGACCTTTCGCGCGACCTGGGCAAGAAGGTCGAGCTAGCGATCGAGGGCGCGGATACGGAATTGGACAAGACCGTGATCGATCAGTTGAGCGATCCGCTGATGCATTTGATTCGCAACAGCATGGATCACGGGGTCGAATCGCCGGAGACGCGGGCGGCGCGCGGCAAGCGAGCGACGGCGGTGATTCATTTAGCCGCCCGATACTCGGGCGCCAGCGTTTTGATTTCGGTTTCCGATGACGGCAACGGCATCGACAAGGAAGCGGTGCGGGCCAAGGCGATCGAACGTGGCCTGGCGACAGCCGATGCCAAGTTGAGCGATTCTGAGATTTTTGCATTCATTTTTAACGCCGGTTTTTCCACCGCCAAGCAGGTAACTGACGTTTCCGGTCGCGGCGTAGGCATGGATGTTGTGCGGCAGAGCATCGAAGGCTTGCGGGGAACGATCGAAGTAAAGAGCGAGACCGGAGCAGGCACCTGCGTGACGTTAAAGTTGCCACTTACTTTGGCTATTATCGATGGGTTATTGGTGATAGTTGGAGAGACGAATTACGTGCTGCCATTGTCTGCCACACTCGAATGCATTGAGCTGACGCGGGCGGATGTGGTGGCTAACAACGGCAAGCACATCGTAAATGTGCGCGGAGAGTTGGTTCCGTATGTTCGGCTGCGCGAACACTTTCATGTGCGAGGCGAAGCGCCGGCGATCGAACAGATCATGCTTGTGGAAACGGATACGGGTCGATTCGGATTGGTGGTCGATCAGGTTCTAGGTAACTGCCAAACGGTTATCAAGAATCTCGGCCGCTTCTATCGGCATGTGCAATTCGTTTCCGGGGCGACAATTCTCGGCAACGGAACGGTAGCTTTGATTCTCGATCCCGGGCGGTTGATGCAAGACGTGATGCGTTACGCCCGGTGCAGCAGAAAGATACGCGTCGCGGCAAGCGGCGGCGGGTCGCAGAACAATTCTGTAGTTTCTTCTGTCCCTGGGGGCACTAACAACGCTGGACCGGACGCCGGCGGGAACGAATTAAAGCAATAAAGTCTCAGGCTCCTGCCGCACTAGAATGATTGGCCGGAAAGTAGCGGACTGAGCAGAGAAGAACAAAGGGGGAGGATCGGGATGGCAACAGCGGTGGTAAGTGAAAGACGGCGGCTCCATACAACGAGCAAAGCGCATAACGTAAGCGCGCCGCGGGCAGGCGTCCGCGAGCGGGCAAGCAGCAAAACGAGCCAAGAAGAAGACCTCTCGCTTGTACAGGAGGAGATTTTGCGATTGACCGAGGCGGTCAAGAGCGGGCAACTAAGCGAGCGGGGAAAAGTGGCGCTATTCGACGGCGCGCAGCGGGAGATTGTGCAGAATGTCAACGAGATGCTGGAGGCAGTTACCGGTCCGCTGCATGTGGCCGCCGAGTGCATCGCCTGCGTTTCGCGTGGTGAAGAGCCGCCCAAAATTTCCGAGGATTACAAAGGGGATTTCAAAACAGTTAAAAATAACATCAACGCCATGATGGGTGTTATTTACGGCATTTTAGGCGAGGTACAGAATCTGGCAAAGGCTGGCGTCAATGGCGAGCTAGCGGTGCGTGCCGATGCCAATAAATATCCCGGCCAGTGGAGCGTGATTGTTAACGGCTTCAACAGCACATTAGATGCGATAGCGGGAACGCTGAGCAGAACTGAAAACTATATCAAAAAGTTCAGCAGAGGAGAGATCCCGGAAAAGATTACCGATGAGGTTAGCGGCGACTACAACAAGATTAAGAATAGCCTGAACGCATGCATCGATGGCTTAGGCGGGCTCGTCGAAACAAACAGCGTACTACAAAGAATGGCGGTTAACGATCTCTCAAAAGATGTAGAGGGGTCTTATCAGGGGATTTTTGCCAACGTAGCTAAAGCGACAAATGATGCGCAAGATCGCTTCAAGCATGCCATTAGCGTAGTTAGAATGATTGGCGCAGGAGACTATCGCAAGGAACTCGCAACCTTACAGCAGGTTGGTAAGCGCTCGGAAACTGACCAGTGCGTGCCGGCGCTGCTTCAGACAATGGGCGCTGTCGATGCGCTGATTAACGACGCCAACATGCTATCGAAGGCCGCGGTGGCCGGTGAACTGAAGACGCGCGCCGACGCCTCCAAGCATCAGGGTGAGTGGGGCAAGGTCATTCAGGGAATCAACGATACGTTGGATGCGGTTGTCGGTCCGCTGCAAAAAGCGGAACACAGTATCGAGATGATTGCACGGGGCGAGATTCCCGAACAGATTACCGAAACATACAACGGTGAATTCAATAACTTAAAAAACAACATGAACGCGCTGATCGCGTCGATGAACGAAATCACCGAGACTGCAGAGGAGATTTCCAAAGGGAATCTTACGGTCGAGGTGCGGGCGCGATCGTCGCATGACAAGCTGATGCACGCACTGGCCTCGATGGTGATGGCGTTGACGCAGACGGTTGGCGACATTCGCGCAATCGCCAGCGAAGTGGCGGCGGCCAGCCAGGCGATTTCAACGGCTTCGGTGCAGGTTTCCAAAGGCGCCAGTTCGCAGGCCGCGGCGGCTGAAGAGGCCTCTTCATCGATGGAGGAGATGGTCAGTAACATCAAGCAGAACGCCGACAACGCGCAGCAGACCGACAAGATTGCCAACAAGAGCGCCGACGATGCGCAGGAAAGCGGCAAGAGCGTGCGCGAGGCGGTTTCGGCGATGAAAGAGATTGCCGACAAGATCTCGATTATCGAAGAGATCGCTCGCCAAACCAACCTGCTGGCGTTGAACGCGGCCATTGAGGCGGCGCGCGCCGGCGAGCACGGCAAGGGCTTCGCCGTAGTGGCGGCCGAGGTGCGGAAGCTCGCCGAACGTAGCCAGAAGGCGGCCGGCGAGATCAATCAGCTTTCGGCTTCCACGCTGAAGGTTTCAGAGACGTCGGGCGAAATGCTGGGTAAACTGGTTCCCGACATTCAGAAGACCGCCGAACTGGTGCAGGAGATTTCTGCCGCCAGCCGTGAACAGGACACCGGCGCCGAGCAAATCAACAAGGCGCTGCAGCAACTGGAGCAAGTAATCCAGCAGAATGCTTCGGCGGCCGAGGAGATGGCCTCGACGACCGAGGAATTGACCGGCCAGTCCGAACAACTGGTGGGCGCTCTCTCTTTCTTCGATACCGGAGAGGAAGAGAACGCACGCGGACGCAGGTCGGCCGCCAAGGCCGCGCGGCCCACTGCCAAAGCCTCGTTTGCCAAGGCGGAGAAGGCGGAGGGCAGCAGCGCCGTGGCCAAGACGGGCGCGAAGAGCGGGGTGAACCTGCGGCTAAACGATAAACATGACGAATTAGACGCCGAGTTCGAGCGTTACTGACCGCCGGAGCATTTCTTCCGTGAAGCTTCGGAATCCAGCGGTTGCGGCGACGAATGCCGCAGCCGCCGGAGACGAGGGGAAAAGGAGAAATGCGACGGGACGGACCTCCGCGAGGGGATCTGCGCCAGTCTTCAAGACCAGAGAGGAGTTGCAGCATGAGCGTGAACGAAATCACGGAGACGCGGCAGTACCTTACCTTCAAACTCGACAACGAGGTATTTGCTCTCGATGTGGCCAAGGTAAGAGAAGTGCTCGATCTCGCGCCAATCACGGTCGTTCCCCGTACGCCTGATTTTATGGCCGGGGTGATCAATCTGCGGGGAAGCGTTGTGCCGGTCGTTGACCTTCGGTTGTGCTTTGAAATGTCGAAGACCGAGAAGACGCGCAATACCTGCATTGTGGTTGCGGAAGTAACGCTGGAAAACGAATCAATCGTGATCGGCGCGTTGGCCGATTCGGTCGAAGAGGTGCTCGAGTTGGAGCCCGAACAGATTGAGCCGGCGCCGCGCATCGGAACCCAGATACGCACCGACTTTATCCGCGGGATGGGCAAGCGCGATGCGCAGTTTATTATGATTCTTGATATCGATCGCGTCTTCTCGGCCGAGGAATTGGCCGCGGTGCGCGCACAGGAATCCAACAGCAAACCACTAGTTGAAGTAGCAGCCTAAAAAAAGGAATGGGGCGGTTACCCGCCCCGCGCCGTCCCATTTCTCATGACCAGCAGACTAGACGAGTACATTTCGGGTAGAGATTACACCCGTCTTCGCAAATTGATTTATGACGTGGCGGGGATCTCTCTCGGCACCGGCCGCAAGACCATGCTCGAGGTGCGTATCCGCAGACGGTTGAAGGCGCTTGAAATCGAATCCTATAGCCGCTACTGCGAGTACTTGTTTTCGCCCGAAGGAATGAGAAACGAGTTGGTCCACCTGATCGATGTGGTGACGACCAATAAGACAGATTTCTTTCGCGAGGCGGGACACTTCGAGTTCCTGACTTCCAAGGCGCTGCCAGAAATGGCGTCCGCGTTTAGCGAGCGGAGGCCGATGCGGGTGTGGAGCGCGGGCTGTTCCACCGGCGAAGAACCTTATACGCTGGCCATCGTGCTCAGCGAATATGCGCTCGAACATCCGGGATTTGATTTCCGCATTTTGGCCACCGATATTTCCACGACCGTGCTGGAAAAGGCGGCGCTGGGAATCTACACCACGGATGTAATTCAGCCGGTGCCTATTGATCTCAAGGTCAAATACTTTATGCGCGGTCGCGAACCGGGCTCCAATCGCGTGCGCGTGGCGCCCGAGTTGCGCCGTCTGGTCAATTTCCAACGGTTGAACTTTATGGACGACGACTATGGCTTACAGGGAAAAGTTGACGCAGTCTTTTGCCGCAACGTCATCATCTATTTTGACCGCGCCACGCAGCAGCGCATTTTAGGAAAGCTCGCGCATTATCTTGTGCCCGGAGGATACCTGTTTGTCGGCCACTCCGAAACGTTGCATGAATTAAATCTTCCTCTCGATCCGGTAGCTCCTGCGCTCTACAGGAGGACCTATGCAGGAGTTTGACCTGTCGCTTCCGGAGATTTACGTGCAACCTGGCGAATCCCGATTAGTGCGGCAGCCTGCCATCCTGCGCACGGTGCTGGGCTCCTGCGTGGGCATCACATTTTTGGTTCCACGGCTGGGCGTCGGCGCGCTTTGCCATCCCATGCTGCCGTTATTTCCGGCCAAGGAGTCGAGCACACTAAGCGTGATGGCCAGCCGCCGCTATGTGGATTTCGCGATTCACGACATGATCCGCCAGCTCGATTCGCTGGGCGCGCTGCGCATGGAGACGCAGGTGAAGCTGTTTGGCGGAGGCGATGTTTTGCCGATGATCGACGGCGAACGTCATGCGACCGTGGGCAAGCAGAATTGCGATGTCGCGCAGCGCGTGCTTGACGAAGAGGGTTTTGTTATTATCGCTTGCCGGCTGCGGGGTGATACGGGCGTGCGCATTGAATTTAATACGGGCAGCGGAGAAGTGCTGCTCAGAAAATTAACTTCAAGCATGGCGCGGGCCGGCGCGAAACCGGTGAGAAAGGTTTATCGTTCCCGCAAAAATGCATAGAGCCAGGAGGCGTCGATCGTGGTAGCGGATAAAATTCGCGTACTGATCGTGGACGATTCGGCGGTTGTGCGCCAAACCTTGAAATCCATTTTGTCTTCCGATCCGGAGATCGAGGTGATGGCCACGGCGGGCGATCCCTATGTGGCCGCCGAGCGTATCCGCGATCAGATCCCGGATGTGATCACGCTCGACATCGAGATGCCGCGTATGGACGGGCTTACTTTTCTCGGCAAAATCATGAGCCAGCATCCGATCCCGGTCGTCATCTGCTCCAGCCTGGCCGATGAAGGCGCGTTGAGCACGCTCAAGGCTCTCGAATATGGGGCAGTGGAGATTATCACCAAACCCAAGCTCGGCACCAAACAGTTTCTAGAAGATTCGCGCATTGAGTTGTGCCAGGCGGTCAAAGCCGCTGCTCAAGCGCGTGTGCGCACGCTTGGTCCCAGCCACATCGTTGAGCCTAAACTGACCGCCGATGCCGTGCTGGCTCCCGCCGCGCATGCCATGGTTGAAACTACGGAGAAGATCGTAATCATCGGCGCTTCCACCGGGGGCACAGAGGCGCTCAAAACGCTGCTTGAAGCATTGCCTTCCGACGCGCCTGGAATCGTGATTGTGCAACACATGCCCGAGCTGTTTACGCGCGCCTTCGCCAACCGGCTCAACGGCTTGTGCGACATCACGGTCAAAGAGGCCGAAAGCAACGACAGCGTTATTCGCGGCCGCGCCTTGATCGCGCCCGGCAATCATCATCTGCTGCTTAAACGCAGCGGCGCGCGCTACTACGTCGAGATCAAGGATGGCCCGCTGGTTTGCCGGCACCGGCCCTCGGTTGACGTGCTCTTCCGCTCCGCAGCCCGCTATGCAGGAAAAAATGCGGTCGGCGTGATTATGACCGGCATGGGCGACGACGGCGCGCGCGGCATGTTGGAGATGAAAGAGGCCGGAGCCGTCACGATCGCGCAAGACGAGGAGAGCTGCGTAGTTTTCGGAATGCCGAAGGAAGCCATCAAGCTCAACGGCGTGAGCGAAGTTCTGCCTTTGGAGGCGATCGCCGGAGCTATTTTTAAATACGGGCGTTAAAGCCCGCGTGGATTTGATTGCGCACGCGCGTAAATCAATCGCAGAGTTCTTTCACACGCTAAAGCGGGCTGAGCGTTGCATTAGGATTCATTTCCTGACGGCTGAAAGCTGAGAGCTGGTGTTGTGGTTCCCCGGTCCCCAAAGGCGAGGGACCGGGGGCACCCTCACCTTGATTTAAAAAACACCGGGATCGAGGCTACCTGCCGAGTTTCGCCGTGCACATTCAAAATCGTGTTGCACTGACCGGTGCTACTGCACCGGAGCGGCGCTGGAGGCGGGCTCGACGAACTTGTGAAGATGGACGCTGGCCTGGGTTTCGGGAACGCCGCCGTCGTTGGCCTGAATCTCGACGGGCTTGCCCTCGATGAGCAAACGCAGCGTGGCTTTACCGCGCGCGGGCACGACGATGTGCCGGGTGACGGAGGTGTCGGCATTGCGCGCGATCACGGGAAACTCGGCGGCGGCGTAGCCGGAGTTGGACAGATCGACGGAAACCAGCCAGCCGCGAAACTCGGAGTGAGCGACCGAAGCGTTGTCGGCCTGAATCGCCGTCGGCAGATTTTTGGAGGAGCTGATGCCGGGCGTCGCGGTCTGCGCGCGGTCGGCAGGAGACTCGGCCAGCGAGATGAAGACCTTGTCGATCGAGAGATCGGGCAGGCCCTTGTCGTTGTCGACCCAATCGCTAAAGAACCAGGAGAGATCGCGGCGCAGTCCTGACTGCTCGACGAGTTTTTCAAAGTAGGCGGAGCCAGCCGTGGGGCCAAGGCCGCGGCGTGCGTCTTCGGCCGGATCGTAGGCGCGCAGCGCGGCGGAAAGAGCCGGATCGCCAACCAGATCGCGGAGCATCCAGAAGACGTAGGTGGCCTTGTTGCGGTAGTAAATGGGCGCGGTGGCCTGCGCCAGCGGCTGGCCGGAACTTTCGCCGGGGCTGGAAGGCTCGATGAGCGCCAGCGGTGTGCGGCCGGATTCAAGCAGCTCGAGAGCCTTCTGGCGGCCGCTCTGGCGCTCGATCCAGAGCGTTCCCATAAAGTGGGCGACGCCTTCGGAGAGCCAGGCGCGGGGCGAGGCCATCCAGGCGTGGGTGAGGGCGTGGGCGAGAATGCCTTCGAGCTGATCGGAGGGCGCCTGGCGCAGAGCCGTTACCAAAAGCGAGCCGGTTTCGTAGGCCGCATCGAGGGGATCGGGCAGATCGAGAACCGCCAGATGGGAGCGCGGCTGCTGGCCGAGCCAGCTTTGCAGAAAAGGCGTGACGGTAGCCGTGGCCGCAATCCAGCCCTGCAAATTGATGTCGTCGTCGGGGAGCGCGTAGAGCGTGGCGTTGGTCGCCTCTTTGGACTCGCGGGAGGCGAGAAAGAGACTGGGCGCGTCGAATCCGAGGATGGAGTTTTCAAGCGCGGCGGTGGCAATGCCCGGCAGATCGCCGTCGGCGCTCGACGGCTCGGTGACGGCCAGCGACGCGGCGTGGCCGTTGATGAAAGCGACGGTGGGCGCGTGGCCGCGAGGAAACTCGGCGGTGAGGCGGAGGCGGAAGCGAGCTCCGGCAATCAGCAGCTTGTGCTCGCCCATTTCGTCGAAGACGCGCGCGCCGTCGCCGAGTATGACCGGAACGCTCGCGGCCGGGTACCAGAGGACATTGCCGAAGCCGCGCAGGCCGGTGAAATCGAGGCCGATCGCGTCCCAATCGGAGTGCAGAGCGGCGTCGGCGGGGGTGCCGATGGCGACCAGCCGTTGGGCCGAGGGCGCAATTGTGCCGGAATAGTTGAGATCGAGATTGAGGCTTTGGCCGGGGGCCAGCGGTTGGTCGAGGGCGATGGCGGCCTCGTGAAGTTGGCCGGTGTGATCGATGTCGGAGTTGAGCGTGGCCACGGTGAAGGGCAGGCTGCGGCCGGCGGTGAGAATGCGCTCCCAACGCAGCGAAGAGGAGATTTGGAGTGGAATGCGCGTCAGCGGCGCTTTGCCGCCGTTGCGCACGGTGATTTGGGCGCGAACGGCGATGGCCTGCTCGGCCAGGCGTAGATGCACGTCAAGGTCGAAGGCGGTGAAGAGAAGTGCCTGCCGCTCGGCGTCGGTGGCAGTGGGTTCGGCGACGGACTGGCCGGCGGCGTCTGAGGCGGCGGGCGCGGAGGTGGTGGTTTGGCCGTTTTCATCGGTGGTGCGAGAGAAGAGCACGCGGCCGTGGGGCTGCGGATCTTGCGGCGCGGCGGGCGTGGTTTGCGCGGGTGCGGCAAGCGCGGCAATGCAGAGGCCGGCGGCGGCGCAAAACCGCGCGGCGCGGGCAATGAAAGTTCGATCGTGCATTATGAACCGAGGCCTTTCTGTTTCTTTTTCGATTTGCCGCCACGGCGTGGGGCAGCTTCTTGGACGGATGAAGAGGCGCTTCCGGCGATGCGGCGCTGGCGGGCAGCTTCATAAAGAACGACGGCGCCGGCGGCCGAGACGTTGAGCGAGCTGACGCCGCCGGCCATGGGAATGCGCAGCAGATGGTCGCAGGTGCGGCAGACCAGATCGTGCAGGCCTGCACCCTCGTTGCCGAGAACGATGACGAGGTCGCCGGTCAGATCGAAGCGGTCGTAATCGGTTTGGCCGCGCTCGTCGAGGCCGACGACCCAGATGTTGCGCTGCTTGAGCTCTTCGAGCGAGCGGACGAGATTGACGACGCGGGCGATGCGCAGGTGCTCGATGGCGCCGGCGCTGGCCTTGATTGCGGCCGGACTGAGCGGGGCGGCGCGGCGCTCGGTTAATAGCACGCCATCGACGCCGGCGCCGTCGGCAACACGCAGCAGCGCGCCGAGATTTTGCGGATCTTCGACGCCGTCCAGTGCCAGCATCAGACGCGGCGCGCCGGATGCGGTGGGCGCGAAGAGATCTTCAAGCGCGAGCGTTTCGGCCGGATAAACGTAGGCGATAACGCCCTGATGGTCGGGAGTTTTGGCGGCCACGGTAAGCTGTTCGCGAGGTTGCTCGAGAATGCGCACGTTGGCGTGGCGACACTGGGCGACGAGGCGTTCGAGGCGCACATCGCGGCGCTCGCGAGCTACCAGTACATGATCGAAGCGGCGACGGCCGGCCCGCAGGGCTTCGGCAACCGGGTGAATACCGTAGAGAAGATCCATAAAGATAGTTTAGTGGTCGCGCGTCCTGTTGCGCCCAAATTGAAAAAACAGACGCGAGGCCTGATCTAGCGTGTGGTTTTAAGAGGAAAGCTTGGCGCTGGCCAGCCGGTTGAGGCTTACGCCCTGTTCAGCGGCTTCAAGAGCCAGCGAACGATGCACCGTGGGAGGAATGCGAACGCGAAACTGGCCGCTGTAATGTTTGACGGCCAGCGGTGTAGGCACCGGCTCTCCTGCGGCCCCCATCTCCTTTACCGCGTCTCTGACGATTTTGCGGATTCCAGCCAGCGCCTCTTCCGGCGTGCGCGCCAGCCAGGAAAGCGAGGGAAATTCCGCACAGAGACCAACGTGTTCCTGATCCTCCTCCGACCAGGTGACGCGATAGGTAAAATGATCGTCTTTAGGTGTTCTCTTTGTAGCGCACTTCATCCCGGAATCCTTTCAACTTTTCGATAGCCGCCAGAACCTGACGAACCTGATAGGCTTTGGCCTTGCCGCGTTCCTGTTGAATGTTGACGCGCGGATCGACCGGCCATGGAGTTTTAAAAACCGCATGGCTGGTGCCGCGTTGGCGCGGCGGGCCAAAATACTCTACACACACACGAAAAAGATCGCTATACCGGACATTTGCCGGCGCGTGCCGCATCGCTTCGAGGATCTTCTTCGAAGTCGCCATGTGACCTACATGGTACCACTATTGAAACCGCAGCGCGGAAGCAGAAGCACGGTTAGCCGTGGGCCTTGTTCCAGGGGAAAAGGTGGTCGAGGTCGAGGGCGCTGCGGTGCTTGGAATCGACCTGGAGGGTGAGGGTCTGCTGCTTTTTGTCGCGTAGCACGACGACCTGAACGGGCTTGCCCTGATTGGAGCGCAGAGCACGGTCCCAGTCGGCGGAGGTGTGGATGGAATCGACGCCGACTTTGAGAACGACGTCAAAGGCTTTGAGTCCGGCGACGGCGGCTTCGCTTTTGCGGGAGACCTGCTTGACCATGACGCCGCCCTTGACGCCCAGATGCGCGGCCATCTGCGAGGTGAGCGGCTCAACCAGCGCGCCGACATTCAGATTGCCGGCGAAAAACGGCATGGAAAAAGGGCCGGAGCTGGGCAGATCGCCGCCGCCGGAAAACATGCCCATGGAGGGCGCGGGGCGGGCGATGCCGTCCACCTCGATGCCGATCTTGTTCCAGGCGTCATGCTCGACAGCCTTGCGGTCGGCCAGTTGCATGGTCAGGTTTTGGAGATTGCCGTCGCGGCTGATCTCGATGCTGGCCTTGCGGCCCGGAGGGGTTTCACGCAGGATGCGGCGCAACTGCTCGGAGCCTTCGATTTTTTGGCCGTTGAAGGAGAGAATGACGTCGTTGACCTTGAGGCCGACCTGGCCGGCCGGAGCGTCGTGATCGATGAGCGTGATGAGCGCGCCGCGAAGTTCTTTGAGCTTGAGGGCCTGCGCTTTGGCGGCATCGACGTCGGCCAGATCAACGCCGAGATAGCCGGCGGAGGCATTTTCGTGAACCAGCAAGGGATGGAGCGATTCCAGCAGTGGCGCGACCTGCTGCGCCTGAACCGGGATGGCGCGCGGCGTCAGCAGCAGAGCAAGCAGCGCGGCGGTGCACAGATAGCGATCGAAGAGCTGGAAGGGCCTCAAAAAGCGTTTCATGGTTGACGACTCCCGTTCATGTTCTTCGGCCCGCGCTCTTTTTTTGCGGCACGGTGGCCGGAAGGATAAAAGCAGTTATTGAATTTCCGGCACCCGGCCTAAAACCTGTCGGGAAACATACCGGATCTGGGGATTCATATCGGAATTGGAGACCGAATAGAGCACCTGACGGACGCTGGAGTCGGCCTCGACGGGTTCAAGCAAATTAATGGCGGAGGCGCGAATCGAAGAATCGCGGTCGTTCATGATCGCCTCAAGTACGGCGTCGCGCACGCGCATGTCGTCGCCGATGTAAGGCTCCAATCCTTCGAGCGCTTTCTGGCGGACCCTGGCGCTATGGTCGTAACGCAGCGCGACCATCAACGCCTCGCGAATGCCGGAGGGCTGGCAACCGTGGCCGGCACGGCATTCGGCGGCAAGCAGGGCGACCGAGTCGCCGCGCACGCCGGGCGAAGAAGCCTTCTCCGAAGCCAGAGTGAGTAACTGGCGGATCGAGGGATCGGAGATGGAGCCCTGCACCTGATGCGGCACTAACTGGTTGTAGCGGACGTCGACGATGTCGCTGTTGGACTGGCGCACAACGCTGGAGATGCCGGCGACGTTGGCCAGATCGGGCAGCGGCGCGGCGGGTTGGGCTTTAACGCCAGTGTGCGCGACGGATTGAACGGCGGCGGCCGCGTGGACGGGATGAAGCAGCGCGTAGCGATAGCCGCCCAGCACTCCGAATGTAGCGCCGAGCACCAGCAGCGCCGCGGCGGGCGTGGGGCGCAGAAGGGTAAAGCCGGTCCAGAGTTGCCGGCCGAGCCGGTTGTACCAGCGGCTTGGCGGCAGCGCGTCGAGAGCTTCGTCGAGGCGCAGACGAGCGCGGGCGACAAGATTCGGCGAGGGGTCGGCAACCGGATAAGCATCGGCGAAAGCCTTGAACGCCAGGAGCTGCTCGCGTTCCTGGCGGCATTCCGCGCAACTTTCCAAGTGCCCTTCCAACTCGCTCGCCAGCTCGCCGGCAAGCTCTTCATAGGCCGCCGTGACGATCTGTTTGTGTGCAAGTTCGCAGTTCATAGTTACGTCCTTCAAGTCTCCGAAAAGTAGCTTCTAGCTGACAGCTTTTCAGCTCTCAGCCATCAGCTTTCAGCTTTTTGCCCGTCGTTGCCCGACGGGCTAGGCGCCATGCAGTTCCGCCAACTGCGCGCGTAGTTTTTTCGTCGCCCGGAAGAGAGTGTTTTTCGCGGTCTCCTCCGTGGTGTTCAACATTTCACCGATCACACGTAGTCGTAGTCCCTGGTAGTGCTTTAACTCAAAAACCATCCGCTCGCGCGGCGTGAGCTTGGCGATCGCATCGCGAATCTTATCGCCCATCAGCTTGCGGTCAAGCTCGCGCGCCGGGTTGGAATAGGCCCGACTGTCAGAGACAGAAGCCAGCAAGTCAATTTCGCCGCCGTCGCGGTCAACGATCACGGCGCGATCTTCGCGGCGGGTTTTGCGGCGGCGCATCTGGTCCAGGCAGAGGTTGGTCACAATGCGATAGATCCAGGTGTAGAACGAGCACTCGAAGCGAAAGTTGCCGATGTAGCGGAAGGCCTTAAGAAAAGCCTCCTGATAAATGTCTTCGGCGTCGCTCTCGGAACCAGTCAAATGCAGGGCCAAGCGCAAGACCTGACGCTCGTACTGACGAACCAGCGCGCCGAAGGCCTCACGCGAGCCGGCCTGCGCCTCGCGGATCAGATCAGCTTCAAGCGCGCGACGCTGCAAGCGCTCTTGTTGAAGCGTTGCATCGTTCTGGCTTAAACCCTTCGGGTTCGCCTCGTCCATTGCCCTCGCCGTACTCATGCCTGGAGAGGATTGTATCCTCTGCCCGGCAGGCCAAGCCAAAGTCCCGGCCGCAGAAGACGGGACGAGGGGAAAACTTACCACGTCTGCTTCCATTGGCTCCGCTCCCGGCAATCAAGCCCGTGCGCACTTTAACAGACGCGGAAAGTGGGATTTGGTCAACGGGGAGAACAGGGACGAGTACCGTGACCGGATGATTTTGTTCCATAGCGTTGTGGTTCCCCTATCTCAAAATCGAGACCGGGGGCACCCTCGATGGCACGAGTTCAAGCGGTCAGAGAGCTGAGAGCAGGGAAGAGGGAATGGCGGGGCGGCTGTTGGTTACACTGAGAAGGTGATGAGCGGAAATCTGTTTGAAAACGAGAAGGCAAAGATTTGGACGGCGGACGGGTGGTTTACGGCGCACTGCGACGGCGGCTCGCGCGGCAACCCCGGACCGTCTGGATTTGGCGCGGTGGTCGAGAACCCCGAAGGCGAGACGGTGGCGCAACTGAGCGAGTACCTGGGCAAACAGACCAACAACTACGCCGAGTACAAAGGACTGCTGGCGGTGCTGGAGTGGTCGCTGGCCAACCAGGTGAAGCGGCTGTGCGTGGTCTCCGACTCTGAGCTGATGGTGCGGCAGATGAAGGGAATCTATAAGGTGAAGAACCCCGGCCTGCTGCTGCTTTGGCGGGAGGCGCAACGGCTAGCCGCGCTGCTCGATGACTTTGAGATGCGGCATACGCTGCGCGAAGGCAACAAAGAGGCCGACCGGCTAGCTAACGCCGCGATGGACGAGGGGACAAAGCGCGGAAAGTAGAGGGTTTACGTGGGGGTAATTAAATAGTAATAATGAGCGTCTGGATGGTGCTTGGGCGGTCTTATTGGCAATTTGGCAAACATGTAAGCTATTGATTCTATTTAATGGGTGTTTTTGGGCGGGCGATTTTGCACCGTTTCTAGGGCAGGTTTTTCACGGAAAATTTTTTCCGCGTTCGGGAGCGACCATTCCGCGAAGGATTGTCTCTATCATGCGCTGAAAGAGCGCTATTTTCTGCAACCATGAGACGCTAGAGCAAATCGCCTGATGGTATAGAGGAAGAAGCTTTTCCTCGGGGGCTAAACTCGCCGCGGCGAGCGGAAAAACATGGTAGTGGAAGATCGAAGGTTAGCAGGGCCTAA
>PMHC01000273.1 GCA_003156495.1 Acidobacteriaceae bacterium | reverse complement strand
AATTGCTCTAAGTTGTTGATTTTATTTGGGGGACGCGGTAGGAATCGAACCTACAACCTGTCGGTTAAGAGCCGAATGCTCTGCCAGTTGAGCTACGCGTCCTAAAAGGTTGGAAGGCCACGCGAAGGTTAATTCAGCGCGGCTGGCGCGGAGTAAAAAGCGCTCTCCGCACTTAGAAAGAATACCACAGAGGAGGGTCGGAACCCAAGGCGGGCCAGGGGGATTGAGCATGCCGCCGACGGACGAAGCTGCGCGGTGGCGGAAAGCGGTTGAAGATTGCAGACGACAAAGGCCGCGGCTAGCACCGCGACCTTTCGTCTGCAAAAAAACTGCAATTGCCTGTCGATGGAGAGTCGCTTACTCGACTTCGACCGGATCGACAGAGGCAAAGCGCCCGTGGTTGCCGCGGTCAGTGAACTTGACGCGTCCGGTGACCTTGGCGAAGAGCGTGTCGTCTGAACCGAGACCGACGTTGATGCCGGCCTTGATGTGGGTGCCGCGCTGCCGCGCGATGATCGAGCCGCCGCTGACGAGCTGGCCGCCAAAGGCCTTTACGCCCAGCCGTTGCGCGTTAGAGTCGCGGCCATTAGTGGAGCTACCGCCGCCTTTTTTATGTGCCATGGTTCAATTCCTCTCTGATGATTGCGCGATCTACTTCGCGGCGGAGTAGGTAACGCCGTCGGCCTCGATGGACTGAATGCGCACCTCGGTAAAATTCTGCCGGTGACCTTGCAGCTTCTTGTACTGCTTTTTGCGTTTGAAGTGGAAGACCAGAATCTTGTCGCCACGGCCTTGGCCGAGGATCTCGGCGGTCACCTTGGCTGAGGCCGGCTTGGCCAGTGTTCCCGGCTCGCCGGAAACGGCCAGCACATCGGTGAACTCGACGGCGGGGCTTTCGGAAGCGATGCTTTCGATCTTCAATAGATCGCCGGGAGCGACGCGATATTGCTTGCCACCGGTGCGAATGACTGCGTACATAACGAACCCTCCAGCGTCGCGGCCTGCGCACGAGACGCCAACAACCAAAATCCGTGTGCTAAATTGGGGCGGATACAGAGAACTGCATCGAGAGGCGGGCCGCACACACGCCCTGTGGGGGCGGAGAGCCCGGCGCAACCCGCGCACCCTCCCTAGGGGGCGCAGCGCCAAACTCTATGATTCTATCGTTAAACCGCAAACCGGGTCAATGTGCCCTGCGAACGGTGAAAGATCATGCATTCACCTTGTATCCTAAGAAGTTGCAGTAAAGGTTAGCATTCATGAGTCAAACACTGAAAGCCGTACGCGGCACGCGCGATCTGCTGCCGCCCGAAACCGAGCTCTGGAACCGCATCGAGGCCACGGCCCGCCGCGTCTTTGCACGCTACAACTTCGGCGAAATCCGCACGCCGCTCTTTGAAGACACGGGGCTGTTTGCCCGCGGAGTGGGCGAGGAAACCGACATTGTCTCGAAAGAGATGTACACCTGGGAAGACCGGGCGCGGGCGCAATCGGAAAAGCCCCAATCGCTGACCCTGCGGCCGGAAAACACAGCCGGCGTGGTTCGCGCCTACATCGAGCACAAGCTGGGCGAAACCGGACAGTTGCAAAAGCTCTACTACATCGGCCCGCAATTCCGCCGCGAGCGGCCGCAGAAGGGGCGCTACCGTCAGTTCTTCCAGATCGGCGCCGAGGTGATTGGCCCGCAATCGGCCGGCAGCGAATCGCCGCTGCGCGACGCCGAAGTGCTGGAAATGCTCGCCACGCTGCTCGACGAGCTGGGCATTGTTGGCTGGACGCTGGAACTGAACTCCGTCGGCTCCTCGGCGGACCGCGCGCGCTATAACGACATTCTGCGTTCGGCTCTGGCCGCGCTCGCCCCCAAAATGTGCCAGGATTGCCAGCGTCGCGCCGTTACCAATCCGCTGCGCGTGCTCGACTGCAAGGTGCCCGAGGACCAGCCGATTATCGAAACGTTGCCCAAGATCGCCGACTCGCTCGACGAAGAGTCGAAGACGCACTTTGCGCAGGTTTGCGCGGCGCTCGATGCGGCCGGAGTTGTTTACAAGCTGAATCCGCGGCTGGTGCGCGGCCTGGATTACTACACACGCACCACATTCGAGTTCACGCACGGCGGGCTGGGCGCGCAGAATGCGCTGCTCGGCGGCGGCCGTTACGACGGGCTGAGCGAATCGATTGGCGGACCCAAGGCGCCGGGCATTGGCTTCGCCATGGGTGAGGACAGGCTGGTGCTCACGCTTCAGGCGCAAGAAGCTGACCCGAAGGCTGCCTCACCGCTGTTTGCCGATGCTTTTGTTGCGCCGATGGCTAACGCCAAAGACGCGGAAAAGCTGAAGACGATCAACGCCGCAGCCCTAGCTCTGGCCCGCGAGCTGCGCCGCGCCGGACTCCGCATCGAACTCGGCGAAGGCAGCTTCCGGCTGAAGAAGTCCTTTGAGGCGGCTGACAAATGCGCCCGCCGCATCGTGATTCTCGGTGAAGACGAGCTTGCCTCAGGCGTTCTGACAGTGAAGACCTTTGCGACCGGCGAACAGGCCAAGGTTTCCCGCGCGGAACTAGCGACGTTTTTGGCCTCGCCCGCCGGCGTTTGACGCTCGATTTTGCTTCTAGGCATCTATTTCGTTCCGGAGCATACTGAGCACATGGCCACGCTGCCCGTCTACGAATCCGAGCCGCCGTCTGTCACGGTCGAGGAGTATCTGGGGACCGTTTACGAGCCCGAGTGCGATTATGTGGACGGACGGCTGGAGGAGCGAAATGTGGGCGAGTACGATCACGCACTCCTGCAAACCCTGCTGGCGCACATCTTCATGACCAACCGCAAGGAGTGGGGTGTGCTGCCGTTGACTGGGCTTCGCACTCAGGTCAAACTCACGCGCTTTCGCTGCCCGGATGTGCTGGTGCAGCGCGCCAATGCACCGCGAGAACATATCCTCACGCATCCGCCGCTGATCGCCATCGAGATTCTCTCGCCGGAAGACCGGATGAGCCGCTTTCGCGTGAAGATCGACGATTACGTCGCCTTCGGCGTAGAAAACATCTGGATCATCGACCCGGCTACGCGCTCGGCCATGACCGCTGACCGCTTCGGCATACATCCGGTCGAGTCCGGCGAGTTGACCGTGGCAGGCACGCCGATTCGCGTTGTGCTCGACGAACTCTTCGCGGAACTGGACTGAGCATAGAAAACGATTTTTTGGGGGGGCAATGGAGGCTGCCCCATCCGAGCTTACTCAAACATTTTGCAATATCTGCAACTGGGCATTCGCGTGTTGGATTGCACACCGAAGGAAAAATCGGATCGGGCTAACTGAAGCCTCAATCCACCAGCTTGGCAATCTCGTCCAGGTCGAAGCGCGCTTGGCTGCCTTCGAGCGTAAAAGCCCGTTCGCTGAGCGGCTCCAGGCGGCCCGTGCAATAGCGATAGGCGGGGCCATCGGGATCGAGAATGAGAATGGTGCGAATTCCCATCTTCTCGTAGCGCTCGCCCTTCTTCATTAGTCGCTTCAGTGAGTCGCCGGGCGAAAGAATTTCAAAAACGGCAATGGGCGGATGGGTGGCGATCGGCTCGGCTGGCAGATTGCGATCGAGCAGCGTCACGTCGGGAACCAGGAAGCAGTAGGCGTCTACCTGCACGCGAAGCTCGGGGCGGACACGGATGCCACCAGAAACGGCTTGCCCGCGAAACCAGGCACAGATGGCTTCCTGCCAAGCGGAATGCTCGTTTTCTCCCATATTTCTCTCCTCGATCAGACCATCGATATACTCGGCGTCTGGCGAATAGGAGCTATTGAGATACTCTTCGAGCGGGACAAAGACTGGGGACGCGGCCATGACGCCCTCCTTGTGAGCCATCATAGCGCGACAACGCCCCGTAAGGAATAGAGAAGACGGCGGACAAACAAAAACGCCGCATTCAAACTGCAAATCGCGTCCATTACAATAAAAGAGCGATGTCTCTCGACTTTTTAGGAAATCTTAAGCGTACACATTTGTGCGGTGAATTGCGCGCCGCTCACGCCGGTCAGCAAGTGGTGCTGATGGGCTGGGTTAACCGCCGCCGCGACCATGGCAACCTCATCTTTTTGGACTTGCGCGACCGCAGCGGCATCGTCCAGATTGTTCTCGATCATGAACTCGCTCCCGAGGCTCAGGCCAAGGGTGAACAGGTTCGTCCCGAGTATGTTGTCGCCGCCGTCGGCAAGGTTCGCCTGCGCGACACAAACGAGATCAATCCCAAGATGGATACCGGCGAAATCGAGATTGAAGCGACTCAGTTGCTCATCTTGAACGACACGCGCCTGGCGCCCTTTTCGCCCGCCGAAGAGGCGATTCAGAACGAAGAAGTTCGCCTCAAATACCGCTACGTCGATCTGCGCCGGCCCGAGATGCAGCGCAACTTCCGGCTGCGCCACGACATTACGATGGCGATCCGCAATAGCCTCAGCCAGCAGGGCTTTCTCGAGATTGAAACGCCGATCCTCTGCAAGTCCACGCCCGAGGGCGCGCGCGATTTTCTGGTGCCCAGCCGCATTCATGCCGGGCAGTTCTTCGCTCTGCCGCAGTCGCCGCAGCTCTTCAAGCAGATTCTGATGATCTCCGGCTTCGACCGCTACTTCCAGATCGCGCGCTGCTTCCGCGACGAGGATCTGCGCGCCGATCGCCAGCTTGAGTTCACGCAGATCGACTTGGAGATGAGCTTTCCGCATCGCGAAGATGTTTTCGCCGTCGCCGAAAAGTTTATGGCCTCGGCCTTTGCGGCAGCCGGCGTCACGCTGCCCACGCCCTTCCCGCGCATTAGCTGGGACGAGTCCATGCGCCAGTACGGCACCGACAAGCCCGACCTTCGCCTGCCCGGTCTGGTGGACGTGCGCGCGGCCTTCTCCGACGAGGACCTGGCCAAACTGCAGATCGACCCGGCGCTGCCTGTCGTCGCCTTCCGCACGCCCAATGTCGGCGACTTGAGCCGCAAAGAGCGCGAGGAAAACCACCCGCTCTTCGACATCAAAAAAGGCGCGAAGTTTATCGACGACTTCAAGCGCCTCTCCAAAGGATTCGCCACGCAGGCCGCCAAGGTGCGCGAGCTGGTCGAGGCCGCCGCGGGCGACTTCGTCATCATTGCCGCCGGCGATCCGGCGCATCCGGTCAAGGCTAGCGACACAAAATTTCCCGGCCGGCTCTCCGAGCGCGAAATCAACGTCTACATGGCCGCTGGCAACTTCCGCTCCGAGCTGGCTAAAAAATATGCCGCCCGCCACGGCGCATTCGCCGTTACCGAAAAGGCCGTCACCGAGGCCAATCCCTGGGTCGGTCAGCCGCTGGTCGAAGGCGCCAAGGCCTTTCAGCCTATCTGGATCGTCGACTTTCCGATGTTCGAGTACGATCTGGCCACCGGCAAATGGATGCCAGCGCATCATCCCTTCACCGCGCCTTACGAGGCCGACATGCCGAATCTGGTCAAAGACCCGGCCAGCGTTCGCGCCGACTGCTACGATCTGGCGATGAACGGCCTCGAGCTCGGTTCGGGCTCGATCCGTATTCACCGCAAAGACGTGCAGAAGCAGATTTTCGACTCGCTTGGCATCTCAGACGAGGAGGCCCGGCTGCGCTTCGGCTTCTTCCTGGAAGCCCTCGAGTACGGCGCTCCGCCGCATGGCGGCATCGCCCTGGGCTTGGACCGCATCGTGATGCTGCTGGCCGGCGCGCCCAGTCTGCGCGAGGTTATCGCCTTCCCCAAGACCGCCAAGGCGATTGACCTGATGGCCGAAGCGCCCACGACCGTCTCCGACGAGCAACTCAAGGAGCTGCATATTCGCGTGGCGCTGAAAAGCTAGAGCGCTTTTCACGATAGGTGCATCGGGGGGTGGATTGATTTGACTCCACCCCAGGAGCCTCTATCTTGTTGCTATGGCGCGTCAGTGCGGGGCTCCAGCCCCGCAGTCGCCACGGCGGCCCGGTTTCTACCCCAAGGTACAAAGATCGTTTCCTGGAGGGTACAAATGCGTAAATCCGCGAATTTATTAACTTTTAAGTAAATAGTTAAACCATAGATTCTATTAAGTATATGATTTTACGTAGGCGATTCTGCACCACGTATGGGGCTGATTTTTAAAATTTTTTTCCGGTCAGGATTGAACAAGAGAGACAAGCGGCTGGAGACGGTAAAAATCTATAGGCCTATTGTGCGCGCAAGCGGGGAAATGATCTGCAAAGGCGATGGGAGTCGGGGTCTATCGGATAAATGCCATTTTTAATGGTAAAATGCCATCATGAATGCCATTGTGGAGATCGACCGGTCAGGCAGGATCGTGGTGCCGAAGAAATTTCGCGATACGCTGCACCTGACGCCTGGAACGCGGCTGAAGATTGAGCAAACCGGCGAGCAACTGGTGCTGGAGCAGGAGTTTCCCGAGCCTCGGCTAGAGATGCGCGACGGATTGCTGGTGATGGTGGGCGGGCCACCGCTGAGGGCGGAGGACGTGAACGAGCTGATCGACGAGCAGCGGGAGCGCCGGATGCGGTATGTTGCCGGGCTGACTGACGAGCCATGAAAGCGCCCGGCAGAGTTTTCCTCGACACATCCGTTTTGATTGCCGCCAGCGATACAAATCTGCCGGGCCATGAGAAAAGCCGTCTCCTTCTTGAGGCGGCCGCACGCGAGAGCTGCGCGTGCGGAGCTCACTCGCTTGCCGAGGTCTATGCTGTGTTGTCCCGCTTGCCCGGCGGCCGGCGACAAAGACCAGGGCTTGCATTGCAGGTCGTTGAGCAGATAGCGAACAGAGTGACGGTGGTCCCACTTACCGCCGAAGAGTACGCCGGGACTATTCGCAACGCGGCTCAATTGGGAATAGCTGGAGGAACGATCTACGACGCGTTGCTGGTGGCCTGCGCTCGCAAGGCGCATGCCGAATGGATCTACACTTGGAATCTCCGGCACTTTCGGCTCGCCGCACCGGATCTGGCGGAGAGGATTGTGGAGCCGTAGGAATGAAGTACCCGGCAGCGACAAGCTAGCATCGTGACCAGATGGTTTTGATCTTTAAGTATGGTGGTTCCCAGATCCCAAAAACGGGACCTGGGGCACCATCGATGGCACAAATTTAAGCGGTCAACAAAAAACAGAATACCTATTTGCTGGTGAGTACGGCCGATTCGGCTACCCCCGCCAGACGTTTCTGCCGGTTTTTGTAGCTGGCCTCGATAAACGCATAAAAGAGCGGATGTGGTTCGAGGGGCTTGGACTTGAACTCGGGATGGAACTGGCAGCCGATGAAGTAAGGATGGCTGGGCAGTTCGACAATCTCGACGTAGGTCTGGTCGGGAGAAGCGCCGCTGATGCGCAAGCCAGCGCCGGTTAAAAGCGCCTCGTACTCGCGGTTGAACTCGTAGCGGTGGCGGTGGCGCTCGCTGATCTCTTTAGCGCCGCCGTAGATGCGCGAGGCGAGCGTACCGGGCTGCAGATCGCAGGTCCAGGCGCCCAGGCGCATGGTGCCGCCCATCTCTTCAACGCCCAACAGCTCGCGCAGCTTATAGATGATGCGATGCCCGGCGGCAGGGTCGAACTCGCTGGAGTTGGCGTCTTTGAGGCCGCAAACGTTGCGCGCGAACTCGATGCAGGCGGTTTGCATGCCGAGACAGATGCCGAAATAAGGGACATTTTTTTCGCGTGCGTAGCGGATGGCGTTGAGCATGCCCTCGATGCCGCGCTTGCCGAAGCCGCCGGGAACGAGAATGCCGTCGTAGCCTTCCAGTTGCGGCTCGTAGCCGCGATCTTCGGGCGAGTTGGACTCGAGGCCTTCAGCCTCAACCCAATTCACCTTGAGCTTGAGGTTTTGCGCGATGGCGCCGTGGGTGAGCGCCTCTTTGAGCGATTTGTAGCTATCTTCGTACTCAACATATTTGCCGACGATGGCGATCGAGACTTCATCTTTGGGGTGGTAGCAGCGGTCGACCAGCTCCTTCCACTTGGTGAGGTCGGCCTTGGGGCGTTCGATGCGCAGATATTTGAGGATCAGCTCGTCGACGCCTTCCTGCTGGAAGCCAATGGGCACCTCATAGATCGAGGGCATGGTGCGGTCGCCGATGACGGCCTTTTCTTCGACGTTGCAGAAGGTGGCGATCTTCTGCTTGATCTCTTGGCTGAGGGCGCGCTCGGAGCGGCAGAGCAGAATGTCGGCCTGAATGCCGATCGAGAGCAGCTCTTTGACCGAGTGCTGCGTGGGCTTGGTTTTGAGCTCCTGCGCGGCGGCGATCCAGGGAATGAGCGTGACGTGGACGAAGACGGTGTTTTCGCGGCCGAGATCCTGGCGCATCTGCCGGATGGCTTCGAGAAAGGGCAGCGACTCGATGTCGCCGACGGTGCCGCCGATTTCGACGATGGTGACGTCGGCGCCATTGGAGGCCACCTTGCGCATGGCGTTTTTAATCTCATTGGTGACGTGGGGGATGACCTGGACGGTTTTGCCCAGATAGTCGCCGCGCCGCTCTTTGAGGATGATCTGCTCGTAGATGCGGCCGGTGGTGTGGTTATTGTCGCGGCCGAGCTGCGCGTGGGTAAAACGCTCGTAGTGGCCCAGGTCGAGATCGGTCTCGGCGCCATCGTCGGTGACGAAAACCTCGCCGTGCTGAAAGGGCGACATGGTTCCTGGATCAACGTTGAGATAGGGGTCGAACTTCATTAAATTGATGCGCAGACCGCGGCTTTCAAGCAGACAGCCGATTGAGGCCGCCGCCAAACCTTTACNNAAGACATACTTTGCCGACATCGCTGCAACCTCATTTTTTAATTGTGTGGATTGGCCGTAATAGGGGGGCACAATCAAGTATGGCAGAAATTTTAGGTTGAAGGAAACGAAAAAAACGCGGCGGACTGTGAATCGCGGGGGAATTATTGTTCATAACTGGCTATTTTTCAGCGTATTGTAAGTTTTTTCGAGTTAGAAATTTCTAGTAGCAGCCGACTAGCCCGAATTGATGCGCGCGGCAGTCTCCATCGATTACAGAGGTGTATTACACTGGCCACATGGCGCGAGCGGCGGCAAATCGGTCAATCCAGTTGCAACCGGGAGCCCGGATTGCAGCACAGGGACACTACGGCCCTTTGGAAGTTGTAGAGGTTGACTTGGGCACAAGGCTCGCCAAGTTTCGCACGGCATCGCCAGAGGGTCCAATTGGACCGGAAACCTCTTTGCCGCTAAGCATGATCAGTCCATTGAGTGAGGAAGACAACCATCGATTCTGGCAAATGCTGACTCAAAACTTGATTGAGGAATTGCGCAAAGAAAGCAAGCTGCCGAAATTTTATAGGAACTTTAGCATCGCCACAGGGGAAGACTCCACAGGCGACGCGGCGGTCTACGTCAAATTGTTTGTAGATTCTCCCAAGGGAGCGGCGCGGGACTCGACGGTTGCACGTTGGAATGAATTTGCCCACCTTGTGCAGGATCGGCTTCTACAACTCCGGCTATCGCGACAACCATATGTGTTTCTTGGAGCAGCGTAATTGTGGCGCTGGCAGACGATCTACTGGAGCAGGCCAAATTTCTTTCCATTCGGGAAGTAGGCCGCGGTAGACCCCGGCAAGCCAGCCTCCGCAGAGCTGTTTCGACAGCCTACTACGCGGTTTTTCATCTTCTCGGAGTGGAAGCGGCTTCTCAAGCGAGTCCAGCTCGACCACGCGGCCTTCGAGATCGCATACAGCGAGCTTTGGCGCATGAAACCATGAGGCAAGCCGCCAGAGCTTTTCAGGCTACCAGTCTTCCTGACTACGTGGCGTCATTCGTTCACCAGCCAATTTCTCCAGAGATTGTGGGTATAGCAAAGAACTTTGTTTTGCTACAGGAAGCACGCCACAAAGCCGACTATGACCTTGCCGAGCCGTTCGATCGCACAACAGTTCAGGGTTTAGTGAATAACGCCGAAGAGGTTTTCCTCCTTTGGAATAAGGTTCGGGAGACTGATGAAGCGCGTGTTTTTCTTGCGGCGCTGATGTTCTGGAAACTCTGGTCAAAGTAGTTTTTCGCTTCTTTGGCAGGCTAATTAGCATCCATAGCGAGGCGGCGATGACGGCGAAAATCGAAGTGCAGAAAGCGGACATTACGCGGCTGGCGGTTGACGCGATCGTGAACGCGGCCAACAGCACGCTTTTGGGCGGGGGCGGCGTGGATGGCGCGATTCACCGCGCGGCCGGCCCGGAGCTTTTGGTCGAGTGCCGCAAGCTGGGCGGCTGCCCGACCGGCGAGGCGAAGATCACAGGCGGTTATCGCCTGCCAGCCAAATTCGTGATTCACACGGTGGGCCCGGTCTGGCACGGCGGCGAGCGCCAAGAGCCGGAGCTGCTGGCCAACTGCTACCGGTCGTGTTTTAAGATCGCGCGCGAAAAAGAATTGCACTCGCTGGCCTTCCCGGCGATCAGTTGCGGCGTTTATGGCTACCCGATCGAGTTGGCGGTCAAGATCGCCGTCAGCGAGACGGTGGCCGAGATTGTCGATAGCGACGTGGTGCAGAAGGTGATCTTCGCCTGCTTTGGCGAGGAGGTTTATCGGATGTATTTGCGAGAGGCGGAAAAGTATTCGTAAACCGCCGCCGCGAACAATAAGAATGCGGACAGACAATTTAAGTCTGTCCGCATTTTTGCCTGTGGGGAGGCCGCGCTACAAGCCGCAATTCATTAAGACAGTCGCTAAAAGTTCAGCGTAATTTTGGCCGTCAGCGCGCGCGGGGTAACGTAGTGCGTGCCGCTGAAGGTGGNNGGAGAGAAAGTTATAGAGCGCGGTTTTGTCGGTGAGGTTGATCGCCGTCAGATCCAGATCGGTTTTGAAGCGCTCGCGGCGAAAGAGGTTGCTTTTGCCGAGCGAGGCGTCGAAGAGGCTGCGCGGCGCGATGCGCGGCGGATTGCGGTCGTCGTTTTCCGTGTTGATGGTGGGAATGCGCACCAGCTTCGATGTCAGCTCCGAGGCCGGGCAAGAGGCGAAGCCGGAATTAGGCGTGGCCGCGACGCCGTTGCAGATGAGGCCCGCCTCGAACTGCTCGTCGTCGGTGAGGCTGCTCAGGTTGATTCCCGGTATACCGCCGGTGAGCGTCATCGAGGTCGAGCTGCAACCGCTGTTGGGGTCGCTTGAGTAGCAAGGCACAGCGCCGGCCACCTGGCCCGAATCGTAGCGCCAGTTGAAGCCTCCCCAGAGGCCTTTGAGCCAGCCCGCGTGCGCGACGGTGTATTGCAGGTGCGTGGTCTGATTGAATTTTTCGTCGTGATCGATGCGGAAAGGATGCCCGGTTTGGCTCGCGCTTGCACCGGCGCCGGCCACCTGCGGCGGGAAGAAGCGCGCCGCCACCGAAGAAGCAACGAAGTAGGCGCTGAAGCCGTGCACCTCGGGGAGGTTGGCGTGCAGCGCGTAGCCGGGAATCTTCGAGTTGTGCCAGTCGATGGGAAAAGTGATCGGCGTGTTGCCCAGCACGGAGAAGTCGAAGGCGTTGTGCGTGTACTTCCAGATGTATTCGCCGCTGACGATGAGATGCTTGCCGAAGCCCTGCTGCAGGCTGGCGTGGAACTCATTGCGGAAGCCCGGCGCCATGGTGGTGGCCACGCCGGAGGTGCAACTGAGCAGCGGCGCAAGCACCGCATTGGCGCAACCTTCGCTGGAGAGGACCAGATTCTCATTGAAGGGCGTCTCGAGCGTGCGCGCGTAGGAAGCGCCGAGGACCGTGCCGGTGCGCTTGATGTTGTAAGCCACGCCGGCGCGCGGCTCGGCCTGCCGCTCGGTGGTGAGGCCGTTGTAAAGGTCGCCGCGCAGGCCTAAGTTCAGCGTCCAGTTGCCGAGCTTGATTTGATCTTCGACGTAGAGCGCGAGCTCTTTGATGCTTGCGTGGCCAAAGTAAAGATAGTCGCCGCCGCCGCGGGTGAGGTCATAGGGTGCAAGAACGGAGTTATAGCTGGCATTGGCAAAACTGGTTGTGCCGTTGCAATCGGCGGTGCTGGAGTAGCCGGCCAGAGCCGCGCCGCTCGCGTCCACGCAGGGCGAGTTGTAGGTGCTCTCGACGATTCCCAGCGCATCGTGCTCGCGCAAAAATGTCTGGCTGTACTGTGCGCCGACTTTGATATTGTGCGCGCCGCGCTCGTAGGAGTAGTCGGAGTGCAGGCCGGCGTTGGTCAGCGTGCGGTACTGGGAGATCGAGGAGGTTTGCAGATTCGCCGCGCTCAGATCGGCCAGCGGATTTGAGCTGGGGTAGTAGCCGTAGAAATCTTTGCGCACAAATGCACCCAGATTGAAGAGCCCGGTTGTGCCGACGATGTGCGTGTAGGTGGGCGAAATGTTCATAGTGTTGATTTTCGAAAGCTGATCGGCGTCGCCGACGCTGCCCAGGGTGGGGCTGGCGCTTGTGCCGCCGGAGATGACGTTCTGTACATCCACGTTGCCGTAGGCATTGGGCGTCTGGAACCACGAGCGGCTGTAGTTCAGGTCAAGGTGAATGGAGTCGGCCGGATCGAAGCTGTAATCGACGCGATCGAAGAAATTTTCTTCATTGCCCGTGTCGTGGAAGACCGCGTATTCGGGCGCATCGAGAAAGCGGCCGGTCTTGAGGCCGTCGGCCTCGATAAAGTTGCCCCAGCTTGCGCCACCGTAAGAGAGATTGAAGCCGCCGGAGGCCGAGCCGAAGCTGCCGTAGGAGGCGTTGACGTTGCCGTTGGGCGTGGTCGCGCCCTGGCCGGAGCGCGTGGTGGCCACGATTACCAGACTGGTTTTGCCGCCATACTCGGCCGGCGGCGCGCCGCTGATGACCTCGATTGATTGAATCGAATTCGAGGGCAACTGATTCGAGAAAACTTTGCTTTGCTGGTCAGTGATCGACTGGCCGTCGACTGAAAACGAATTCGAAGCATGGTCGCCGAGACCGTGAAAGAGTCCGTTCGAGTCAGCCGAAACACCGGGCGTGGTCTCAGTGACCAGCGAGCTGAGCGTCGAGGACTGGCTTTCAAGCGGCACCTTGTTGAACTCGTCGCGATCCACGTCGGTGTGGAAGGTCGGGTCGTTTTCTACTAAGTCGCCATCGGACTCGACGGTGACGGTCTGCGTTCCGCCGGCGATCTGCAGCACCAGCTTCAACGTGATTCCTACGGCTGAACGAAGTTCCACGCCTTGGCTGAGGCCGGCAAAGCCGTTGGCCGCGATGGAGATTTTGTAAGCGTTGAAGGGAATATTGGAGAGCGTGAACTGGCCGGTTGCGTCGGTGGTCGTGGAGCGGTTGAAGCCGGTAAGACCGCTGGCTAAACGCACCGATGCGCCGGGAATTACCGCGCCGCTGGGATCGGTAACGACGCCGCGCACGAGGCCGGCGCTGCCGCTCTGCGCCGAAGCGGAGAGTGAGGCGAAAACAAAAATAAAGAGAAATATAAGTCGCGATATTGAGCGGGAGTGCAACAACATTTGGAAGAATCTCCTGAACCATGGCTGAAAAATCGGGGAAGGAATGCCGCCGGCTTTAAGGCCAGGGCGTTTATAAGGTATAAGTCGGACGCCGATCCGTTTCCACGCGGAAGACCTGGGAATTTTTGCGCGCCCGCCGATTGACGGGAAAAACGCATAAGTGGAATAGAAACGGAAAACGCCCTAGTGCTCTGCCTTGTAAAGTTCGCATCAAAATAAATTGTGATGCTGAGCGAAGCCAGCCGCGTGAGGAAAGAGTCAACGGAGCCGCGGTGGTTTTCTGCCTATTTTGTTACGAACTTTTGAGAGAGCACACTTGTTAGTAAGAGGCTGGAGGAGGACGAATGAAGATTTTGGAGCGGCACTGCCAGACGACGGCGGCGGGTACAGCCTGCGGAACGGCCGCGCTGAGCGAGGTTAAGACGATGACGACCGCCGCGGCGACCATCGGCGCAATCGTCTGCATCGCGATGCAGAGTTGGCAATGATCGGCGTCGATCGGATTGGAGTGAACGTGGGCGACCTGGGCTACGGCAAGCAGCGCCAGCAGAATCAGACAGAGCACCGCGATCGTCGGCAAAAATCCCTTGACCGCGCCGTGCCTCCGCCCGAAAATCGCTTGAAATCTCTTCAACCGCTCGATCCTCACTTCTTATTTTACAGAAAGTCTATTTCGTCTACTCCTTTTGACGCGCCACCGCCGGCCGAGTTTCATTAAATCGGGAGGAAAGCTCTGGCAAAGCCGTATTTTGATCGAGCGCGGCTTGAATGTGTGCCGAAAGGCTCTGAATGTAGGACCAGAGGAAGAAAAAAGATCCCGCAGGGCCTAAAGGCCACGTTGATTTTGCGGCAGTTACGGCACGACTCAAGTCGTGCCCTGACACTTCTTGCTACTCCGGCGACATTTTTCCGCTTTCAGGCCGCGCTTCGTGAATACTTATCGAAAACCTATGGTTCTTTGCGCCGGTTTGTGTAAGATAACTCTGGCCTTCGCATCAAGGACCAAAGCGATAGGCATGGGCGCGAGATGGTTACTTGGGCGGTTGACAAAGATTTCGTGGCCAGCCTATTGTGACTAGGTTTTGGGGGTAGGAAAGGAAGGACTTTTTAATGGTTGCATATTTTCAGCTTCAGCCCACTGAAGCGGACCTGCAGCAATTGGCAGAGGAGTATTGGAAGAACGCCAACAAAAAAGAGCGCGAGTTGGAAACGGCGGCATTCGAAGCCGGCGAGGCGATTCGCAAGGGCGAATACACGCTGGCGAACGTGGAAGCGATCGTGCGTTGGAAGTCAGAACATGCGGTGCAGTATCTGATCGGCAACAGCAACGAAAAGATCAAGCAGGCGCTTACTGTGGCCGCATCGCCGGCCGCCCCCGTCGAAGAGGCCGTCAAGGCGCTTACATCGCTGCACGGCGTAGACCTCTCGGTAGCCTCGGCGATTTTGGCGGCGATTTTTCCCGATCGCTACACGGCGCTGGATTACCATACCTTGTCGGCGCTCGGGCACGCTCCGCACGACATCCGGTTTTACAAAGAGTATCTGGAGTTCTGCAACCAGTTGGCCGAAAGCAACATCGTCAATCCGCAGACCGGGCTGCCTGGACCCACTCCGCTGCGCGCGCTCGACCGCGCACTTTTCGAATGGGCGTGCGGGCACGACGAATAGCCGCGGGATGGCGAGCAAGAGCGGCTGTTTCACGGCAGACATAGCGGAGTAAGGATTGACTTACACCCCACCCTAGCCGCAAAGAACGCGGCTAGAATGGGGCACCCACATTTTTCTGTTCTATGGGCGAAAGAGCTCCAGAGATAGAAGTTTGGCGGGCGGAATCGATAGAGCCGTGCGAGAGGGTAAAATTTCTCTCGTGAGTTCATCGTTTGAAATCGGGCCGGTATCGGTCGGGTCGGGGCGGCTGTTTCTGATTGCCGGGCCGTGCGTGATCGAGTCCGAAGCCCACGCGCGCAAGATGGCCGAGGCGATCCAGCGGATCACGGCAGAGCTGGGCATTCCTTACATTTTTAAGGCCAGCTACGACAAGGCCANNCCAGCGTGAAGAGTTTTCGCGGGCCGGGGCTGAAAGAGGGCGTGCGAATATTGGGCGAGATTGCGCGCTCGACCGGGCTGCCGGTGCTGACCGACGTGCACGAGGCGGCGCAGTGCGAAGTGGCCGCCGAGGCCGCCGATGTGCTGCAGATTCCGGCTTTTCTTTGCCGGCAGACCGATCTGCTGGTGGCCGCGGGCCGGACGGGGCGCGCGGTGAACATCAAGAAGGGGCAGTTTGTCGCGCCCGGCGATATGATCCACAACCTTGAAAAAGTGCGCTCGACCGGCAACGAACGCGTATTTTTGACCGAGCGCGGCGCCAGTTTCGGCTACAACAATCTGGTGGTGGATTTTCGCGCGCTGGCGATTATGCGCGCGATGGCGCCGGTGGTTTTTGACGGCACGCACTCGGTGCAGCAGCCTTCGGCGGCGAATGGGGTGAGCGGCGGGCAGCCGGAGTTTATTCCGCTGCTGACGCGCGCGGCGGTGGCCGCCGGCATCGACGGATTGTTTCTTGAAGTGCACGACGATCCGGCGAATGCGAAATCCGATGGCGCGAATGCGCTCGATTTGAAGTTGCTGCGGCCGCTGCTCGAAAGATTGCTGGCGATTCAGGCGGCGGCAAAGTAGAGCAAATCGCCTGATGGTATAGAGGAAAAACTTCCCTCAGGGCCTAAAGGCCACGTTGATTTGATTGCGTTTACGGCACGGCTAAAGAGGCTGCGGAAAGACGTGGCTGTGGAAGATCGAAGATTAGCAGGGCCTAAAGGCCACATTGATTTGATTGCGCTTGCGGCACGACTGAAGTCGTGCCCTGTTACAAAACCGCTCGTTGAAAGACATTCTGCGAGTTTTTCCGCTCGCCGCGGCGAGTAAAGCCGTGCCC
>PMHC01000095.1 GCA_003156495.1 Acidobacteriaceae bacterium | reverse complement strand
AGCTCTCGCAGATTCAGGGCGTCGGGCAGGTCTTCGCCGGCGGCGGCGCCACGCCGGCGGTGCGCGTCGAGGTTAATCCCACCAAGCTCGAGAGCTTCGGCCTGACGCTGGCCAAAGTCAAAAACACGCTCAGCCTGCAGAACTCCCACGAGCCGCGCGGCCAATTGTCGGACAACGGCGTCAACCGCGACATCATCACCAACGACCAGATCTCGGCGGCCGCCGACTATCGCCCGCTGGTCGTCGGCTATCACAACGGCCAGGCCGTCCAGCTCTCCGATGTCGCCCATGTCGTCGATTCCGCGCAGGATCTGCGCACCGCCGGTCTGCTCGACGGCAAGCCGGGCGTCTTCGTCATCATCTTCCGCCAGCCGGGCGCCAACATCATCGATACCGTCGATCGCATCAAAACGCAACTGCCCTTCCTCAAGGCCGTGATGCCGCAGGGCATCAATTCGACGATCGTCATGGACCGCACCACCACCATCCGCGATTCGGTCAGCACGGTGGAAGAATCGCTGATTATGTCGGTCATCCTGGTGGTGCTGGTGGTCTTTCTGTTCCTGCGCAGCCCGCGCGCGACGCTGATCCCCAGCGTCGCCGTCCCCGTCTCGCTGATCGGCACCTTCGCGGCCATGTATCTGTTCGGCTACTCGCTCGACAATCTCTCGCTGATGGCGCTGACCGTGGCCACCGGCTTTGTAGTCGACGACGCCATCGTGGTGATGGAAAACATTACTCGCCACATGGAAGCCGGCATGGAGCCTTTCGCCGCTGCCGTCCAGGGCGCGCGCGAAATCGGCTTCACCGTCTTTTCCATCAGCATGTCGCTGGTCGCCGTCTTCATTCCCATCCTGATGATGGGTGGCATCGTCGGCCGGCTCTTCCGCGAGTTTGCCGTCACCCTCACCACGGCCATCCTCATTTCGATGGTGATCTCGCTAACGGCCACTCCCTGCATGTGCGCGCATGTATTGAAGACGCACAAAGTCGGCGAGCGGCACAACTGGTTTTACCGCGCCAGTGAAAAAACCTTCGACGGCATGGTGGCCGTCTATCGTTATTCGCTCACCTGGGTGCTGGAAAATCCCGGTTTGATGCTGGTCGTGCTCGGCCTGACGATCGCGCTGAATGTCGTCGTGATTGCCAAAATTCCTAAAGGCTTCTTTCCGCAGCAGGATACCGGCGCCATCGTCGGTGGCGTGCAAGGACCGCAGGATGCCTCCTTCCCCCTCATGCGCTTCTCGCTGCTCCAGTTGGTCGATGTCATCCGCGCCGACCCGGCCGTGGCGCACGTAAATGCCTACACCGGCGGCCGCGGATCGAGCAACGGCGGCTTCGTCTACATCGCGCTCAAGCCGATCGGCAAAAGTTGCAATGAACGCCAGAAGGGCTGCGATGTGCGCCAGACCTCGGCCACCGACGTGCTCAACCGTATACGGCCGAAGATGAACCGGCTGCCGGTAGCCTCGGTCTTTCTGCAACCGGCGCAGGATCTGCGCATCGGCGGCCGCCAATCCAACGCCATGTACCAGTACACGATCCAGGCCGGCAGTATCGATGACCTGGCGCAGTGGGGACCGATTCTGTTTCAGAACATGAAAAAGCTTCCTGACCTGCAGGACGTTAACACCGACCAGCAGAATGGAGGCCTGCGCGAACTGCTCAACTACGACCGCATTACGGCGGCGCGGTTGGGCCAGAGCTCGCAGTCGCTCGACGACACGCTTTACAACGCCTTTGGACAATCCGAAGTCTCGGTCATCTACACGCAGCTCAATCAGTACTACGTGGTCATGGAAGTGGCCCCACCCTACTGGCACGATCCCTCGGCGCTGAACAACATCGATTTCGCGCCTTCCAGCTCTTCCTCCCTAGCCGGTCTTAATAAAGTTTCGCCGCTGCTTTCGGCCATGACAGCCAAAACCAGCACCGCGCCGCTACAGATCAGCCATACGGGATTGTTTCCTTCGGTAACGGTCGCTTTCAACCTGAAAAACGGCGTCTCGCTGAGCGACGCCACGCGCGAAGTAGCCGAATTGGAGCAACAATTGGGCATGCCGGCAACCATTCACGGCGCCTTCGCCGGAACCGCGCAGGTCTACCAGCAATCGCTGGCCACGGAAAAATACCTGGTCATCACCGCGCTGCTGGCCGTCTTCATCGTGCTCGGCATTCTCTACGAGAGCCTGATACACCCGCTGACGATTATCTCCACGCTGCCGTCGGCCAGCGTCGGGGCCATGCTGGCGCTGATGCTCTTCCATATGGATCTGAATGTCATCTCGATCATCGGCATTATTCTGCTGATCGGCATCGTCAAGAAAAACGCCATCATGATGATCGACTTCGCGCTGCAGGCCGAGCGTGTCGATGGCAAATCGACACGCGACGCCATTTTCGAGGCTTGTCTGCTGCGCTTTCGCCCCATTATGATGACCACCATCGCCGCCATTTGCGGCGCGCTGCCGCTGGCCTTCGGCAGTGGAACCGGCGCCGAGCTGCGCCGGCCGCTGGGCATTACGATTGTGGGCGGGCTGCTTTTGAGCCAATTGCTGACGCTGTACACCACTCCGGTGGTCTATCTCATGATGGATCGCCTTCGCCTCTACACGTTGGGCCTGACGCACAAATCGCTGCCAACGCCTTCCAATGGAGCGGCGTCGTAAAGGATCTCTGCCATGATTGAAGCCAACAATCGCATCGCGCTTTCACTCTCCGCCGGTACGCTAATCCTGCTTGCACTACTGGCCGGATGCCGCGTGGGTCCGGCCTATCATGCGCCCGCGCCGCCCGCTGTCACTGCGCCCGACTACAAGGAATCGACTGTCAACTTTAAGGACGCCGACGGTTGGAAGGTGGCCAGCCCCAAGGACGCGACGATTCGCGGCAAGTGGTGGGAAATTTTTCAGGAACCTGAGCTGAACGCTCTCGAAGAGCAGTTGAACATCAACAACCAGAATCTTAAGGAGTATTTCCAGAACTACATGGAAGCTCGCTCCTTGGTCGCCGAGGCGCGCTCGCAATACTGGCCCACGATTACTGTCAATCCCTCCTGGAGCCGCTCGCGCACCTCCAGCAATCAGCACTCCTCCTCCTCTTCGTCGAACAGCAGCGGCTCGACCTCTTCGCTGTGGACCGCGCCGATTGAAGCCTCATGGACGCCGGACTTCTGGCAAAAGATCCGCAACGAGGTGCGCGAAGCCCAGTATGCGGCGCAGGTAAGCGCGGCCGACCTGGAAAATGAAAAGCTTGTTGAGCAGGCCAGCCTGGCCGAGTATTTTTTTGAAATTCGCGGTCAGGACATGCTGCAACAAATCTTGAATCAGACCGTCGCGGCCGATCAGAAATCGCTCGATTACACGCAGTCGCAATACGAGACCGGCATCGGCGATTACATCTCAGTGACCGAAGCCAAAACAACGCTCGAATCGGCGAAATCCAGCGCGACCAATGTCGGTCTGCTGCGCGCCCAGTACGAGCATGCCATCGCGGTGCTGTTGGGCAAGCCCCCCAGCGACTTTTCCCTCTCCGTTAAGCCGATGACCTACGTGCCGCCGCCGATTCCGATCGGCGTGCCCTCGCAGTTGATTGAGCGGCGCCCCGACATTGCCGCCGCCGAGCGCACTCTGGCCGAGGCCAACGCCAAAATCGGTATCGGCTACGGCGCGTTTTTCCCCAACGTGACCATCTCGGCCGAGGGCGGACTTGAATCCGCGCTCTTCAAACACCTTTTCGATTGGCCCAGCCGCATCTGGTCGGTCGGCCCTTCGGTCTCTGAAACCGTCTTCGACGGCCACCTTTACCGCGCCGAACTGCACGAGTATGTCGCGGCCTATAACTCCGATGTTGCCGCTTACCGTCAAACCACGCTCACTGCCTTCCAGCAGGTCGAGGATGATCTGGCGGCGACGCGCATCTACTCGCAACAGCTTCTCCACCAGCAGCAGGCGGTTAAAAATGCGCAGGAATATCTGAGCTTGGAGCAGGCGCGCTACGAGACCGGCGTCGATCCCTACGTCGACGTGATGACGGCGCAGAATACAGTGCTGAGCGCGCAACAAACGCTGAACACGCTGCAAGTCGACGAGATGATTTCGGCGGTGGAACTGGTACAGGCCCTGGGCGGCGGCTGGGATCGCTCACAGCTTCCCACCCCCGAGCAGACCGGCGCTAAAACCACCAACGCCGATTACACCATCCAGCGGTAGAGCTTTTTTACCAATAGCCGTATAGAACTCAGGATCGCCAAGTTGATGCGAACATCAGTGAACGGCAACTTTCAGCACGATTCGGCACGCTACAGAATTGGTAAAAATGCTCTGCCGCTACTGCGGAGGACGGAAACAGATGTGATCGTCATCGAGCCGGTATTCGGCCGAGCAGTTCGCGCTGCCGCAGATCATGATTTCGCCGGCGTAGAACTGTCGGCGGGTGATCAGTCCCAGCGTCCCGCAGCGCGGGCACGCCATCACGGCAACGTAGGGATTTTGCGCTTGGCCAAGCTTGGCCTGATCTTCCAGCACAAAAACCGTGCCTGGGTCCATTCTTTCGGGAATCCACTCTTCCAGAAACTGCAAGTCGGCCGACATCGTTCCCTCCAGTTAGCTGATGGCGACGAACCGCGATTGCGATCCCGCGCGGCTCAATTTTGTGGGCGAACGACAATCTTGCGGTCGTGCGGCCGGCGTTTGGTTAAACCCCGGTCAAGCTCAGTGTTTCTGGCGCGGCGGCATCTGTCAATACGAATCCGCTTCCGAGGGTGGCAAAAATGATTCCCTGCCGCAATGCTTTCAAAGATGAGCGAGCTGAAAAACATCATTTCAGGAGGCAATCGAGGGGCAAAAAGAAGAGGGACTGTAATCAAATTGGCGAGAAGACGCGACCTACAAAACAGGTGCTGAGCAATTGGTGCCCGCCGGCGGATTGGGTGGGGGAGTCACCGGTCCGCCGGGTTGAGTTCTGTATCTTTTTGAATCAATCCAGGTCGAGCGAAGTTTGAGTCAATGCCGTCGAGGGGATGCTTGGCCGCCATAGCTTCAGGTTTAAGCATGAGGGCGAGGAGCGTGGAAGGTTTTAGCCGATAGGCATTGCGGAGTAGATCAAGCCTGGGTTGCAGGTGCGCGGAGAGTATCTCCAGAGGAGCGCGGGTCTATGGGCGCATATGCTGGCACCGAGTGCTTGAGCGCGATCTCGCGCAATGGAATAGAATCGCATTGCGTGAAGCGGCCTGAAGCGGTGAGCGAACTCGACGATATTGATGCGCTGGTGAGGACGTATCGTGCCAGAATTCTTCGCTTCGTCACCTACTCCACGGGCGATCCGGACCTGGCCGAGACGATTACCCAGGATGCGTTGCTGAAGGCTTATCTGGGCAGAAAAAGCTTTCGTGGCGATTGCAGCGTGAAAACCTGGCTGACCGGGATTGCGCTCAACGTAACGCGTGATCATCTGCGGTCGGCGAAATACAAGTTCTGGAAGAAGGCCAAGGCGACAGCCGTCGACGNNCGTGCACGAGATGGCATCGTTTTTGCCTGCCGACGAGGCCACTCCCGAGCGCCGGATATTGGCCCAGGAAAAGGTCGAGCAATTGACGCAGACGCTGGAAACGCTCTCGCCCAATCAGCGAAAGGTGTTTTTGATGAGGTTTTCAGAGGAAATGTCGGTTGCGGAGATCGGCGAGATGCTAGGCATGCCGGTCAACACGGTCAGAACGCATCTGCATCGCGCGTTGACCGCGGTGCGCAACAAACTGGGGGTTCGCCATGAAGGATGAAGCGACGATGCACCTTTCCGAAGAGGCATTGGATGATTTGTTGATCGGCGACGGCCCNNCTGGCGGCGTGCCCGGAATGCCGCGCGAAGGTGGAGGCGTTTCAATCCGATCTGGCGCTTTTCAACAAGGCCACGCTTTGCTGGGGCGAAGTTCAGTCGGCAACGATGCCGGCTCCGCAAGCGCGTTCCTCGGCCCGGCGCTTGCCGCTGGCTATTGCGGCCTGGGGGGCGACGGTGGCAGGATTGCTGATGGCGGTGGGCGTGCCGGTGTGGCGTCATGCGGAGCGTTTTCCGGCGAGCCATCAGGCGTCGTCGATTGCTCCTACCGCGGATACGGAGTTGCAGATCGCGCAAGATAATGAATTGTTGAAGGCCGTCGATATGGCGATCAACCAGGAGGAGGCATCGCCGCTGAGCGAGCCGAGCCTGGCAGCCAAGCCGCATTCTCGTCATAGACAGCGGCAGATGAAATGAGGCATTTTATGAAACCCGGTCTGATAAAAAATGCGTGTTTTTCCTTCCTATTGCTGAATGTGGTGGGATGGAGCGCTTTGGCTCAGCATGCGGGCGGTGGTCCGGGTGGCCCCGGCCCCGGTCCAGGGCCAGGGCCCGGCCCCGGCGCTCCCGGTGCGGGCGGTCATGGCATGGGCGGTCACGGCGCTCCTTCGCCGGAAGGTTTGTCGAAAGATTCGAATGTGAAAGCGCACGGCATGGCGCAGGCCAACTCCAATGGCGTGCAATTCGGTCCGGTGGGCCGTTGGTGGGACGATCGCTCGGTGGTCAGGACGATCGGTTTGAGCAGCGAACAAAAGCGGAAAATGGATACGGTCTTCGATACCAACAAACCGGCGCTGTTGACGGCGTATCGGAATTATTTGGAGAAGCAGTCGAAGCTAACCGCGCTGAGCAAGGATCCCAATGCCGATAAGACGACGACCTTTGCCGCCATCGACGCGCTGAGCCAGGCTCGTGCCCAACTGCAGAAGACCGCGGCGCAAATATATATAGAGATTCGGCAGCAGATGAACACGCAGCAGATTGAAAAGTTGCAACAGATACAATAAGCACCCGCAGGGGAACCGATGCCTCGGTTTCCCCACTGCGACAGTTTCCTATATCGTCTGTCGCTCTTCTAGGGATACAAGAATGACAATTTTGTTTTGATGTGAACTTGAAACGCAAGCGACTAATGTTGATTGTCGTCGAGGCCGGCGGCCGCGCGCAGGGCGCGGTCGATTATCGAAAACCGCTTGGCGAACGGCGTTCCGCGCAGCACGTAGGTCATGCCGATGGAGACGGTGTCCAGGTGCTGGCGCAGGCTGCGATCGTAATATCCCGAAAAGGTGACGTGCGAGGAGAGCGGAAGATTGACCAGCGTCGTAAAGCCGTTGTTCTCGCTGGTTGCCGTGTTGGTTACAATCTGCGCGGCGTAGGGATAGGAGTCGCCGTCGTTTCGGTACTCGGTGACGTAGACGGTTTGGTGTCCGAAGGGCAACTCCTCGTAGGCTACGGCGCGGATCGAGTAGCGGTGGAGTATCCATGCCTCGGCGCCGGTTTGAAAGTGCGCCAGTGTGCCCAGCGAGCTGTAATTTTGCGTCAATAGCGTGTTGACGACGCTGGAGGAATCGCCGATGCCCAGATCGAGCAGAAAGCCCATCTGGTGGGCGTAACGCTCGGTGTGATTGTTGAAATCGAAGGTGACGCGGCCGGTTCCCAGTCCTTTGGCGCGGCTTCCCGAGGGCGCGCTCAGTGAGGTGGTTGCGACCTCTTCGATCCGATGGGGATTGAAACTGGCGTGGAAGCCGATCAGGGTGTCTCCCGCGTCGCCGGCGTCGAGCACCAGCCGCTGGTTGGCCTGTAGCGTGGGGTACAGATTTTCAACCAGCCGATGCAGATAGATGGGGGCGCTGACATCGGCGGAGTAGTGGGGCGAAAAGGTGTAATTGAGGGCCGGGATGAAGACCTGATACCAACCTGCCGAGGAACTGTGCACGCCGGAATAGCTTATGCCGGCATTAAATCCGCGAAAGAAAGTGCTGACGCCAGGCACGCGGGGCACGCGCTGCGAGTTCTGTTCCTGCGGCGATGCGACCTCGGAGGGCGGCGTTGTCACCTGGGCCCGCGCGCCTTGGCAGGCGCCCATCAGAACAGCCAGAACGATCAGGCGATGCGCAGCGGGACCCAATATTCAGTTCTCCGATATTGCCATTGTAGCGGTTCGCAAAGCCGTAGCTTCGCTTGGGGACTATAAAAAAGTGCGTGCGTCTGCTGTGGAATTGAAGCCGTTGCCGGAGGGCGCGGCGGGGCAATATCAGCGCATTTTGAAAGCGGTAGAGCATTTTTACCCATAGTGTATAGACCTCAGTGTATAGACCTCAGAATCGCCGAGTTGGCGCGAACATCAGTGAGCGGCAACCTTCAACAAGATTCGGCACTCTACAGAATTGGTAAAAATGCTCTGGAAAGAGAGGCCGGGCACGCGCGATCCGGGTGAGCGGCGTGCCCAGCCTAGGGAAGCTTGGAGTATGAAATATGAATAGCCCCTCCTCGGCGAATGTCGGATAAGATCGTCATTCACTGGAGCCCAAGCATCCCTATAAAACTCAGACGGGAATTGCTGCGCAAATTTGTACATCCTTCACCGCAAAAAATGTAATAATTTGTAAAAATCATGGCATGTCCCCCATGGCGAAAGCCGCGCCGGTTGTCCGGCGCAGGGGATCGCTCGAGCGGGCGCGAAGCTGTTAATCTGAAAGCATGAAATTCGGAGTGTTGGTTTTTCCCGGTTCGAATTGCGATCAGGACGCCTATAACGTTTTTGCCGAAGTGACGCGCCAGCCGGTCGTGTCGCTGTGGCACGACAGCGAGGATTTGCAGGGAGTCGATGCGGTGCTGGTTCCCGGCGGCTTCTCCTATGGTGATTATCTGCGGACGGGCGCCATTGCGCGTTTTTCCCCGGCGATGCAGGCGGTGAAGCGTTTTGCCGCCGGCGGAGGCTTGGTGCTGGGTGTCTGCAACGGCTTTCAGATCCTGACCGAGTCCGGTTTGCTGCCCGGCGCGCTGCGGCGCAACGCGGGGCTGAAGTTTATCTGCAAGCAGGTGCACCTGCGTGTGGAGACGACGGCCAGCCCTTTCACCAGCAAGTTGAAAAAAGGCTCGGTGCTGCAGATTCCGATCGCGCACATGGAAGGGAATTATTTCTGCGAGCCGGAGGAGTTGAAGCGGCTGGAGTCAGAAGACCGCATCGCCTTCCGGTACGTGACGCCCGAGGGCAAGATTGCGCCCGAGGCCAATCCCAACGGCTCGCTGAGCAACATTGCGGGCATTTTGAACGAAGGGCGCAATGTGCTGGGCCTGATGCCGCATCCAGAGCGGGCCAGCGAAGCTTTGCTGGGTTCGATTGACGGTTTTGGCGTTTTTGCTTCGATGATCGACGCGCTGGCGGCGAAGTAGATTCCTTTGCGCCGGCGGGGCCGGGATTTGCGCATTGATTTGCGCATCTGGGGCCGGGAATGACGAGCAGCATCTCCGAAACGCATGATCGACATTCACCATCACCTGATCTACGGAGTTGATGACGGATCGCCCGATTTGGAGACCTCGCTGGCGATGGCGCGCGAGGCCGCCGATGAGGGCGTAACGCGCATCGTCTGCACGCCGCACGCCAGCGACCGCTATTGCTACCCGCGGCAACTGATCGAGGAGCGGCTGGCCGAGTTGCGCGAGCGCTTGCGGGGCGTGGTCGAACTGAGCCTGGGCTGCGACTTCCATCTGACGGCGGAAAATATTCTGGAGGCTACGAGCCATCCGTTGAGTTATTCGATTGATGGCAAGGGCTACCTGCTGATCGAGTTTTCTTCGTTTGTGATTCCGCCGACGATCTCCGAAGCGCTCTTCCGGTTGCAGACGGTCGGTTACAAACTGATCGTGACTCATCCCGAGCGCTACCCGGCGGTTTTGCGTTCGCCGGAGCTGATCGGCGACTGGATGCGCTCGGGCTGCCTGATTCAGGTGACGGCGGCGGCGCTTTACGGGCGCTTTGGCAAGGCCGAGGAGGCGTTGGCCAACGAACTGCTCGACCGCAACTGGATTCATTTTCTAGCCACCGACGCGCACCATCCGCAATGGCGTCCGCCGCACATGAAACACGCCTACGAGTATGTGGCCAATCGCGCCGGCGAAGAAACAGCGCGGCGGCTCTGCGTGACCAATCCACGAGTCGCCGTCGAGGGTGCGGCCTGGCCCGAGCAGCCAGAGCCGGTGGGGCTGTGGAAAAATGAGCCGCTGCGTTTCGCCGCCAAGGTTGCGCGAGAGAAGCAAAAGGGCGGATTTTGGCGGCGATTTTTCGGCGCTGCGTCGCGCAGGAGCTAAAAAGCACGCTGCGGCTTATGCCACGGTAAACAAGCCCGGCAGAACTACGCCTGCCTTGCCTTCGACGATGTGCGTGAACTCGGAGGCGTTGAGCGGTCGCTCGGGGCCGATGTAAACGGTGCGCGCGCCAGCTTGGTGGGCCCAGTTGACGAAGCCGGCCGCTGGATAAACGGCGCCCGAAGTGCCGATGACGACCATTAGCGTGGAGCGCGAAATTTCGCTTTCGATACGCGGCATCTCCAAAGGAACTTCGCCGAAGAAAACAATGTGCGGACGGAGCCGTCCGCCGCAGGGACAGTGCGGAACCTGGTCGAGAGTGGCGTAAACGCTCTGGTCATCGATGGGGGGCCGGCCGCATTCGCGCTCGCAGCGAGCCTTGAAAAGATCGCCGTGCATGTGAACGAGATTATGCGAGCCGGCGCGCTCGTGCAGATTGTCGACATTCTGCGTGCAGAGAAAGAATCGGCCGGGCAACTTCGCTTCCAGCTCGGCCATCGCAATGTGCGCGGGATTGGGTTTGGCTTTCTGCCCCTGTACGCGGAGCTCGGAGTAAAAAGCCCAGACGCCGGCCGGGTCGCGACGCCAGGCATCGGGCGTACAAACGTCTTCGACGCGATGGCCGCACCAGAGACCGTTATCGGAGCGAAAGGTGGGCAGGCCGCTTTCGGCGCTAATGCCGGCGCCGGTAAGAATGAAGACGCGATCGGTAGGAGCAATGGAAATAGTCATGATAGTAGGCAGTCCTTAGTAAGCAGTGGACAGTACACAGTGGGCAGTGAGCAGGGTACACTACGTTTTTTTGTGGAGTAGCGGAGCAAGAAATCGGGCGTCGTTTTATGCACAATCATTTTCTGCTCACTGTTCACTGCTCGCTGCTTTTACGGTACGAGCAAAATTTTGCCCGTAGTTTTGCGCGATTCCATGTCGGCTTGGGCCTGCGCGGCGTCGGATAGCGAATAAGTAAACTCGGTACGCAATTTAAGTTCTCCGCTGGCCACCCAGCCGAGCACGTCGCCCGAGCGCCATTCAAGCTCGGCGCGGGTGGCGATGTAATGCCAGAGCGTTGGCCGGGTAACGAAGAGCGAGCCTTTGTGGTTGAGTTCGCCCAGATCGAAGGGCGGAACCGGGCCGCTGGAAGCGCCGAAGAGCGCCAGCAGGCCGCGCGGGCGCAGGCAGTTGAGGCTCTTCTCGAAGGTGGTTTTGCCCACCGAATCGTAGACTACATCGACGCCCTTGCCGCCGGTGAGCCGCTTGACCTCGGTTTCGAAATCCTTTTCCGTATAGAGGATTACTTCGCTGGCGCCGGCGGCACGCGAAAGCTCGGCCTTCTCTTTTGAAGAAACCGTTGTAAGCACGCGTGCGCCGATGTGGGCGGCCATCTGCGTCAGCAGCAAACCCACGCCGCCCGCGCCGGCGTGAACGAGCGCCGTTTCGCCGGCCTTCAGCGGATAGGTGGAATGCGAAAGATAGTGGGCCGTCATGCCCTGCAGCATGGCGGCGGCGGCCTGCTCGGGGCTCAGTTCCTTGGGCACTATGACCAATTGCGCGGCCGGCGCGAGCGCGTACTCGGCGTAGCTGCCAATCAGGCTGGTCGAAGCGACCATGTCACCGACCTTGAATCCCTTGACGCCGGGGCCAATCTCCTCGACCGTGCCCGCCGCTTCGCTGCCCGGAATAAAAGGCAACGGGCTTCTGTAGGTTCCTTTGCGGAAGTAGATCTCGATGAAGTTGACACCCGCGGCCTCGATGCGAACGAGCACCTGGCCGGGGCCCGGTTCGGGGATGGGCAACTCATCGAGCCGCAACACCTCGGGACCGCCGGTGGCATGAATCTGAATGGCTTTCATGGCTGGGATAAGAATGGACCCAAAAGGCGGAAAGACGCAAGAGATAAGGCGATAGGGGGCTGCGCGCTGGAACCAAGAAAAACGCACCGGCGATCAAGGCTTTCAATTGTGAGAAACTAAAATAGACAGTGAGTTGATCTTCGGGGCGGTTGAATCTGTCCCAAACCTTGCTTCAAACCCAGAGTGCGTGAGTCGGCGCGGCCGATGTGAAACCTGCGCCCTGCGCGCCGCCGGCAGAGAAGCGAATTTTGTTCTTCGCGATCAACTTTTATCAACGAAGAGCGCGGCCACGAATAGGAAAAAGCACATAGCATGATCAGTGTCAGCAATGTAACCATGCGCTACGGCTCGAAGATTCTCTTCGAGGATGTATCCACCACCTTTACCCCCGGGCAGCGCTACGGCCTGACCGGCCCCAACGGCGCGGGTAAGTCGACGTTTATGAAGATTCTATCCGGCGAGCTGGAACCGCAAAAAGGCGAGGTCGTGCGGCCGCGCAAGTTCGGCGTGCTGCACCAGGACCAGTTCGCCTTCGATGCCTATCGCGTGATTGACACGGTCATCATGGGCAACAAATCCCTGTGGGCCGCCCTCGACGAGCGCGAACGCATCTACGCCAAGCCGGAGATGAGCAACGCCGACGGCATGAGGCTGGGTGAGCTGGAAGGCATTGTCGGCGACGAGGACGGCTACGCGGCCGAAAGCGACGCGGCCGTGCTGCTGGCTGGCCTCGACATTCCCGAATCTCTGCACAACCGCAAAATGAGCGAACTACAGGGCGGACAAAAGGTGCGCATTCTGCTGGCGCAAGCCCTCTTCGGCAAGCCGCAGGCGCTGCTGCTCGACGAGCCGACCAATTATCTGGATTTGGATTCGATTCATTGGCTGGAAGATTTTTTGCTCAACTACGACGGCACGCTGATTACGATTTCGCATGACCGTCACTTTTTGAATTCGGTGACCACGCATACCGCCGACATCGATTACCAAACGATCATCACCTACACGGGCGGCTACGACGAGATGGTGATGGCCAAAACGCAGGTGCGTTCGCGGCTGGAGTCGGAAAACGCGCAGCGCGAAAAAAAGATCGCGCAGTTGAACGAGTTCATCGCGCGCTTTGCCGCCGGTACGCGATCGAGCCAGGTAACCAGCCGCCGCAAAGAAGTGGAACGGCTGCAAACCAACGACTTGGCGCGCTCGAACATTCAGCGCCCCTACATTCGCTTCGATCAGGAGCGGCCTAGCGGCAAGCACGCGATCGAGTTCAAGGAACTGCGCAAATCCTACGGCGAGCAAACGGTGATCGACGGCTTTTCAGCCAGCATCACGCGCGGCGAAAGAATCTGCCTGATGGGGCGCAACGGCGCGGGCAAAACCACGCTGCTCCGCTGCCTGCTGGCTCAACATCCCGATAGAAGCGACGACGATTTCACGCTCGACGCCGGCGACGTTTCCTGGGGCCACGAAGCGCATGTGGGCTACTTTCCGCAGGACGTAGGCGCGACGATCAAGCCCGGCCTGACGGTGGTTGAGTGGCTGCACCAGTGGAGCCCGGAGGCGCATATCGAAGACGTGCGCGGAATTTTGGGCCAGATGCTTTTTTCGGGCGATGAGGGGGCCAAGGCCACCGATGCGCTTTCGGGCGGCGAGCGGGCGCGGCTGGCTTTTTGCAAGCTGATCCTGACCAAGCCGAATATTCTAATTTTCGACGAGCCGACCAGCCACCTCGATCTGGAAGCGATCAACGCGCTGAACATCGCACTGCAAAAGTACGAGGGGACGGTGCTGCTGGTTACCCACGATTACGACCTGATCGACGAAGTGGCGACGCGGCTCTGGGCTTTCCACGACAATGGCATCGAAGTTTTCCAAGGACCGTATTCGGAGTGGCAGAGCAAACAGAGCTAGATAGCTGTCAGTTATCAGTCGTCAGTTGTCAGTTATCAGCCCGGTTGTGCTAGCTTCATGGCGGTCGTAAAGTGCAACCGTCTGGACGACAAGTGATTTTTCAATGCAAAAATAAAACGGCGCGGAAATTCCGCGCCGTTTTATTTTGGTTGGTTTTCTTGTTTAGAAGCTGAAGCGCCCGGCCAGTTCCAAGCTGCGTGGTCCGGCGCCCTCGGCGGTTTGCAGCGCGGTGATCGAGCCGAAGCCAGCCGCATCAGCCTGCATGTTGGGCGGCTCGTAGTTGCGATGGTTGAAGAGGTTGGCCGTCTCAACGCTGAAGCGAAATCCCGTGCGCTCGCTGAATGCGAAGTTTTTCATCAGCGAAAGCGAGAAGTTG
>PMHC01000245.1 GCA_003156495.1 Acidobacteriaceae bacterium | reverse complement strand
TAAAGCCCACGATTTATGGGCTTCTTTACGGCACGGCTAAAGCCGTGCCCCTTCAAAGCAGCTCTACACAGACAGGAGAGTTGCTCCAGTACCGTGACCAGATCATTTCGATTTTTCGCGTTGTGGCTCCCAGATCCTGAAATCGGAACCTGGGAACCCGAAACTGGCACAACTTCAAGCGGTCAGAAAGCTAGCGGATGATCTCGAAGCGCTTCCACGGGCAGTTGCAGACCGGGCAGCGGTCGTGCTCGTCGGGAGTCTCCGAGGTATAGCCGCAGATCGGGCAGACAAAGAAATCGCGCTGCGTGGCTACCCAGGCCTCTTTTTTGCCGGCTTCAACCAGTGCGATGGCTTCGCCATAAAGCCGCGCGTGGGTTTTCTCGGCTTCCAGCGCTCCGTGGAAGGTACGGATAGCCGCCGTGTTTTTGCGCTCGGTGGCTTCGGCCAAAAAGCCGGGGTACATGGTGTTGACCTCATACTGCTCGCCGGCCAGCGCCGCCTTCAGATTTTCGAGCGTGCCTTTTATCTCGACCTCATGAAGCGTGCCTTTGACCTCACCGCCTAACTGCACGATCACACGCGCGTGGTTGGCGGCGTGAATCTGCTCGGCGCGCGCCGCGGCCCGGAAGAGGCTGGCGGCTCCGTGCCATCCGTCGGCGTCGGCCCGGGCGGCAAAGGCGCTGTACTTAGCGGTGGCGTTCGATTCGCCCTCATAGGCGGCAAGCAGGTTTTCAACGGTCTTGGTGTTTTCCGCTGCAATAGCTGGCATTGGGTTTTACCTCCTGAATTCGGATCAGAGAGTACGGCGCATTTTTGCTTTTCGCTGTGACGCGTGCCACAACGGCGTCTCGCTGTGCGCCGTTGCTCAGTAGTTCAACCTGTAAAATGTGCCCATGGAGACCATACAGTTCAACCTGCCGCAAAACCAAATTCCGCAAGCCTGGTACAACATTGTCCCTGATCTGCCGCAGCCCCCTGCGCCCCCGCTGCATCCGGTGACACACAAACCGCTCAGCCCAGAGGATCTGGCCCCGATTTTTCCGATGAACATCATTGAGCAGGAGGTCAGCCGCGAGCGCGAAATCGAAATACCCGGCGAAGTGCGCCAGATTTATGCACAGTGGCGGCCCGCGCCGCTGATCCGCGCACGCCGGCTGGAAAAGGCGCTCGATACGCCCGCGCATATTTATTACAAGTACGAGGGCGTCAGCCCGGCCGGCTCGCACAAGCTCAACTCCGCTGTGCCCCAGGTCTGGTACAACAAACAGGCCGGCACAAAGCATCTGACCACCGAGACCGGCGCCGGACAATGGGGATCGGCGTTGGCGATGGCCTGTTCGTTTCTCGGTCTCGACTGCAAGGTCTACATGGTGCGCGTCAGCTATAACCAGAAGCCCTATCGCCGCGCGTTGATCGAGGCTTTTGGCGCAACGGTAACCGCCAGCCCCAGCAATACCACCGAGAGCGGCCGCGCCATTCTCGCCAAGGAACCCGAGTGTCGCGGCTCGCTCGGCATGGCCATCTCCGAGGCCGTCGAGGTCGCCGTTAAAGACCCCAACACCAAGTACACCCTGGGCAGCGTGCTTAACCACGTTCTTCTGCATCAGACCGTCATCGGTCTGGAGGCCATCGAACAGATGGCGCTGGCCGGCGACGAGCCCGATGTCGTTATCGCCTGCGCTGGCGGCGGATCGAACTTTGCCGGCATCGCCATGCCCTATATTGGCCGCAACCTCAAAGGTAAAAGCCACGCCCGCATTGTCGCCGTCGAGCCGGCTGCATGCCCCAGCCTCACCAAAGGCCACTTCACTTACGACTTCGGCGACACGGGCCACTTTACGCCCCTGATGAAGATGTATACCCTGGGTAGCAGCTTCCTGCCTCCCGGCATTCATGCCGGCGGGCTGCGCTATCACGGCATGGCCCCGCTGGTTTCTCACGTCATCAGTCTCGGTCTGGCCGAAGCCACAACCGTCCAGCAGCTTGACGCTTTTGCCGCCGGCATTCGCTTCGCTCGCGCCGAGGGCATTATTCCCGCGCCCGAGTCAAACCATGCCGTAGCCGAGGCCATTCGCCAGGCCCTGGAAGCCAAGGCCGAAGGCAAGCCGCGCACCATCCTGTTCGGCTTGAGCGGCCACGGCCACTTCGACATGCAGTCCTACATCGACTACCAGGCAGGCAAGCTCGAAAACTACGAGTATCCCGAGGAAGAGATTGCCATGGCCCTGTCCGGCTTACCCGTGGTCTCCTAAACCAGATTCGACTTAACCGGGAGTGCGGAACTGGCGGTTTTTTTTTGCGAACTGCTGGCTGCGACGAGAAAAAACGCGGGAGTTTGCAGATAATTTCCGCGCTTCGCGGTAGGATCGATTTTGTTGAAGGATTTTCGATGGTTTGGCGGTTCAGTTAGAGCGAATCGCTGGTAACCGACCATTGAGAACTGAGAACTGAAAAAAGGCATAGCCAAAGGGCTATGCCTTTTTTGTTGCTCGAAGGAAGGTGCGCGTGAAGGTAGGAGAGCAGTTGCGGGAGATGTGGCGGCAAGCCCGGCGCGGAGCGCGGACAGCGGAGATTGATGCTGCCGCGGAGGCTGAGCGCAAGACTCTGGCGCTGCCGGCGATCCTCAGTCCGGTGCAGTTTCCGGGCCGGCACCTGCCCAAACCCTCGCCGGTGAATCTGCGGCGCTTTGCCGAGACGCCTGTGGTACGGCGGGCGATTAACGTGATTAAGGACAGGATCGCGGCCATGGATTGGCAGGTGCGGGTGCGGCGGGGCGTGCGGTCGGAGGAGATTGTAGATGCGCCAGCCAAACTGCAGGCGCTGCGCCGGATGCTGGAGGAGCCCAATGCCGCCGACAGCTTTAGGACGCTGATTGAGCAGGTGATCGAGGACGCGCTGGTCGGCGGCTACGGAGCGATGGAAATGGAGCCGACCGGCGACGCGACGCGGCCGGCGATGCTTTGGCCGGTAGACGGGGCTTCGATCCGGATCAACGCCAAGTGGGACGGCGATGAGGAGTCGCCACGCTACGCGCAGGCCATGCCGGGACAACCGGAGTCAAGTGCGGTGGAGTTGCTCGACCGGCAACTGATGTATGTGCGGATGAATCCGCGCAGCTATACGCCGTTCGGACTTGGGTCACTTGAGGTGGCCTTCGAGACGGTGAATCAGTTTTTGAGCGCGCACCGATTCGCCGGCAAACTGGCGGCCAACGCGGTGGCGCAGTATGCACTGTGGCTGAACGAGGCCACGCCGGCGCAGCACGACCGGCTGATTCGTTGGTGGCAGGACGAGATTGAAGGCACGGGACGGGTGCCGCTGATTTCGACCGAGCAGAAGCCCGAGGTGCTGCGTTTTGCGCAGGGCACGGATGCCGATCTGCGGCTGGCCTGGCAGGAGTTTTTGATTCGCATGGTGGCCAACGCTTTCGGGCTGCCGCCGCTGATGCTGGGGCTGGAGGCGGACGTGAATCGCTCGACTGCTTCGGAGATGGCCGATGAGGCCTTTCGCGGAGCGATTTCGCCGCTGGCGATTCTGCTGGCCGGGCACATTACGCGCGATTTGTTCTCGAAGTGTATTGGCTGGCGGGAGTTCGAGTTTGTCTTCAACGACCTGAACGCGNNAGTTCGAGTTTGTCTTCAACGAGCTAAGTGCGCGCGACGAGGAGACCGAGCTGCAGGTGCAGGTGCAGTTGCTGCAGGCCGGCGTGTTGACGGTCAACGAGGTGCGGGCGATGCGCGGGCTGGGGCCGCTGGGGCAGGCGGAGGAGCAACTGCAGGCGGAAGAAAGCAAGAACAGGAACTAAGGGACTAGGAACAGAAAAAGAAGTTGTCAGTTATCAGCTATCAGCTATTTCGTGCAAGGGCAGGAAGTTGTAAAGGCTACGCGCGGCTTTTCATGTACTGAAAGCCGAGATCTGATAGCTGATAACTGATAACTGAAAGCTGTACTGTGTGGAGCGAATTCATGCGATTGGAAGCAATGGCGGTGAAGTTTCCTCATGTGGCGAAGCATCCGAACCGGGTGCCCTTCGAGGGTGTGTTGACCGTGGTGAACGCAGCCAGCGATCGTGCGCCGGCCGGTGCGCGCGGGCATTGCGTGCTGCTGACGCGCGAGGCGGCGGAACAGGCGCTGCCCTCACTGCTGGGCATGGCGGTGGATTACCGCCCCGGCTGGGATGGCCACGACGCGCGGCGCAAGATCGGGTTGCTGACCGAGGCCGACGTGGTAGGAACGCGACTGATGGTGCGCGGCTATCTGTATGCGCGCGATTTTCCCGAGGCCGCGGCGGCGATTGCCGCACATGCGCCGGAGACGATGGGCATGAGTTATGAACTAGCCGACGCGCGTGTTGAAGATATGCGCGCCGAGGTGTGGCGACTAACGCGCGTGACCTTTACCGGTGCGGCGATCTTGCTGCGGGACAAAGCAGCCTACCGGGCGACGAGCTTTCACATGGCGAGTTGCGGAAAGGCGGCTTAGTTAGTGAGTTAACGGTTTGATAAGTAGATGGACGCTCCAAGAGGTTCCATGAACGGAGCCTCTTTTTGTTTTTGTAAGTCGCGAAGTTAGCGCAGAAATGTTGTCGGCCCGAGAACGCGGTTGCATGCGAATTTATTCACTTCTGCGGAACTGACGACTAACCACCGATAACTGACCACCGAAGAGAGGGCAAGATGGAAAACGAGGAAAATAACATCGTTGAGCGGTTGGAAGCCGCGACCACGTTGCTGGAGAGGACGCTTAGCTGGTTGGAAGAACGCCAGGGTGCACTTTCCGGTGAAGTTGAAAAGATCTCGGCGACCGTCGAGCAGAGTCGTCGGGAGACAGAGTTGGCGGAGAAGTTAGCCGCCGCAGAGCGGGAGTTGGCTGAGGTAAAAGCGGCCGCGGTGCAAAATCCGTTGAGTTCGCTACGCCGCACTTTACCAGCGGCCACCGCGGAAATGTTGGCCAAGCAGGGCGTCGGCGAGGGACCGGTGGATGTACGTACGTTGGACGCGGCACTGACGGGCCTGAGTCTGGAACAGCGCATCGCCGTCAAGACGCAACTGCAACGGGCCGGCGCGATCGCTTAAGTGCAGCTTCTAGCTATTAGCTCTCAGCTACTAGCTTGTTGAGTACGGCGGAAATGACAAATCGTGCGCGATAACGTAAATAAGTCCGCATGTTATGTGCCGCCGCAAAGAAGTTACTAACGCCAGAGATGGCACGAACCAGCTAGCAGCTAGGAGCTAGAAACTAGCGGCTTAATACGGCCCCATGGAGGGGGTGAAAGCTTATGAACGCAACCTTTGCAGACATTCACGCGGCAGCAGA
>PMHC01000114.1 GCA_003156495.1 Acidobacteriaceae bacterium | reverse complement strand
TCTTCGAGGTGCTGGACCGGGCACAGACGCCTTCGCTGATGGCGCCCTTTCAGGTGATCTTCGTGCGCAATCTGCGGCAGCTCTACACGCGCGGCGCGAAAAAAGAAGAGTTCGCCTCGATCGACCGCTACTTCCGCTCGCCTAATCCGCAGGCGCTGGTGATCTTCGTTGCCGATTTTCTGCATATTCCGGCCGAGGCGCGGCGCATGGAGATGGACGACAAAAAGCGCTTCGAGCGTTTGCAGGAGACGCTGGGCAAACACTGCGGCGTGGTGGAGCTGGCTCACGTCAACGAAGAGGACGCGATGCGTTGGGCTACGGCCACGGCGCAGGAGGCCGGCGCGCAGTTGGAAAACGACGCGGCGCACGAGCTGGTCGACTCTCTCGGCGCCGACATGATGCTGGTGGCCTCGGAGCTGGAAAAGTTGCTGCTCTATACTTCGGGGCGCGGACGGATTACGCTGGGCGACGTGGAGACGATGGTGCTGGCCGCCAAGCAGCGCTCGCTATACGAGCTGACTGACGCCATCAGCGCTCACGACCGCGCGCGCGCGCTGGCGCTGCTCGACGGGTTGCTGAACAGCTCGGAGGCGGGCGAGGACGCGGCGATCGGGCACCTGTACATGCTGGCCCGCACCTTCCGGCAGATGCTGGTAATTCTGGAAAAGAACGTGCGCGATTCGCGCGCCATCTGGCAGGCGCTATGGCAGGGCTTCCGCATGCCGCCCTTCGCCGCCGAGGATCTGATCCGGCAGGCGCGGCGGTACAAGAGCAAGCGCGAGCTGACGCGCGCGTTGCGGCTGGTGGCTCGTGCCGACCTGGAACTGCGCTCCTCGCCGCCCGACAAGCGGCTGGTGCTGGAGCGGCTGATCTACGCGCTGGCCGCCGAGCCCAAGGCCACTACTTCGGCCATGGCTTCGGCGCAGCTATTGTTTTGAAGCTTAGCGTGCGACAAATTTTACAGTATGCCGTGCTGGTTAAGCCACGGACCATATTTTTTGTCCTCGCTTAGGATGTGTTTGGTAAGCCAGTCTTGAAGAAAGTTCAGCAGGTTGATGTTTAGTGCCCGCTCGCCGCTTTGGAAGCGCACTAAAAAATCCTCTACCTGCTGAGTTAAGCCGGTATGCAACAGATGGTGGCCGGGGAGCTGGGGATATTGGACAGAGGCCAGAAGCTTTTCTTCTGCGGAAAAATGCTCTTGTGTGTACTGGATCAATTTTATAAGTAGGGGCTCCGCAATATTTTTTGCTTTTCCCTGCAGCATGGCGGTATGAAGTTCATTCACGATAGCGAATAATGTTTGATGTTGACTGTCGATATTTTTAACACCAACGGAATAACGGTCATCCCAATTAAAAAAAGCCATTAAGTCTCCATAACCGACAGCAGCCGGTGATGAAGTTATCGGAAATGCCGCAAAAAAGTTGAATAGGATGGCCGCAGGGGTGCGAATCGGGGCGCGCGAATCCTTTTTTGAGCGAGAGCTAATTTTCTAGCGCATTGCATTGCGAGCCGCCGGAGCGCAGCGCGGCGCTTTCGTGCCCAGCCACAGGCCGTAGTGCAGATCGTCGTTGCGGATATGTTCGTCGTTGATATCGGCCAGATAGCGCAGCAGTTCGGAGTTCCGTTCCAGAGCCTTGCGGCCGCGCTGCGTGGCCAGCGCTTTGTTTTGTTCCAGTATCCACTGATGGCGCAACTGATGTACGGCGATGCCCGGATAGTTGGTTGCCGACATGATGCCTTCTTCCAGCAAAAAGTGAACCTGAGTTAATTGCGCCAGTTGCCGCAGCATCGCGCCGGTTTTTCCGCCGGCCATACCTGCCACGGTGTGGAATTGAAGCTCGCTGAAGAGTTCGACAATGTAGTTGTGATCTCGGTCGATCAATTTAACGCCGATTTCCGGAAGGCCGCTTTCTCCTGTTCCGTTCATATCATCCTCCTCGCCCGAAGACCGGGCTGCCTGCCGCGCGTTTTAAAGATGCGCGCCGCAAGCCTGTGTGCTTTTCGCTCGTCGAGAATGGGCCCGGATGCAGGGATGGGGCAATTCATCACGTCCTGCAAATCTGCTTCGATCCGTCTGGGAAGTTACTGAATAAACGCAAAAATTCAGGCCGCCTGCTTTTTTGCCGCCTCGCGGCATGCGCGATCTTGAAACCATGCGCCGTAGCGCGCGTCGTCATTCTGGATGTGGTAGAGAAGCCAGTCGCGGAGAAAGTTGATCGAGCGACAGTTCATCTTTCGCTCCTTTAGATCGTGACGCGCGATAAAGGCTTCGAGCTTCTCGGCCAGCCGCCGGTGGTTTTCGCAGTGCGGTTGAAGGCTAGGATACTGCGCCACGCGCATCGCCATTTCTTCCTCGGCGAAGTGCTCGTGGCTGGCTTCCATCAGCAGACGCAAAAGCTGATTTGTTTCTTCTCGCGGCGCGTCTTGTGCGATGGCGTTTTCGATTTCCCCGATCGCGCCGAAGAGCTTGCGGTGAATCTGATCGAGCGCCGCAATGCCCACGCTGTATTGGTCGTTCCACTTCTGGCTGGCCATGGGCTGCTCCTGTCAAAGGCCGTGCGGCTACGCGTTTGCATGGGGGAAAGGCCGAATGCGCCCAAGTCGTACGGTCCTCATCGCGTGGTCCAATCGTACGGTCTTAGTGCACGCCGCTCTGGTTGAGGCAGGCGCTGTAGGCCTTATCTTCCTGCTGGATGTGCTTGGTGAGCCAATCGCCGAGGAATTGCAGCAGGCGGATGCTGAGACCGCTTTCTCCGCGTTGGTGCCGGGCCATAAACTCCTGCACCTGTTTGGTGAGTTCGTGATGAAGTGCGCGGTGTTGGGCCAGCTTGGGGTACTTGGCTGCTTCCATCATTTTTTCCTCGGCGGCGAAGTGCTCTTGCGTATACTTCGCCAGCTTGGCCAGCAGAGCGCCGGCAGCGGTCTTGCCCTCCTGCCGCATCATGGCGGCATGGAGATCGTTGACCATGTTGAATAGATTTTGATGTTGCACGTCGATTGCCTTGACGCCGACAGAGTAGCTTTCGTTCCACTGCATAAAAGCCATGGGGAACCTCCAGGCGGATGCCTTGGATGTGTTTATCGGATGACGATAGGTAAAGTTGAGAGGCCGTGGCGGGGGAATCTTTTGCTTTCCGCGGCGCGGACAGAGCCATGGGAACAAGCGCTAATCTTGCTGTGGATTAGCGCGTTCCCGAAATGGACATCAATTGTCCTTTTAACAAATGCCGCGTGCGTTGAGACATGGACCGTATGGCTGATCGCTGGTTTCGATGTGCTGAAGATAGCTATTGTGCAGTTCGCAGAGCAGGGCGCGTAATTCACCGCCGCCGCCATACTGCAAGCGGTGCGCTGTTTGCATCAGGTCGGCCAGCATTTTGCGGTGTTTGGCGCGATGCTCGGCCAAACCGGCGTACCCGGCCTTCTCCATCAATTGCTCTTCGCTGCAGAAATGAATGCGCGTATATTCAATCAGCCGATCCAATAGCTCGCAGAGCTTCTCCCGCCCACAACCACGTACCAGCGCCAGGCGTAGTTCGTTGGTGGCATCCATGAGGATGCCGTGTTGATCGTCCATGGCGCGAACGCCGACGGTGCATGCATGATCCCAGGTGAGAAGGGTCACATGGACCTCCCCTAATCATTGACTAGCGACAGTATCGGCCACATGAGGTGATACATGATGCCGGAGGAGCGCGATCCGGTGACTTAGGTTTTTCTTTTTCCCCTCATTTACTCCAAAATAACGGCGGGATTTTGTCCGCGGCTGTGGGAGGTCAGGCCGAGGGCCGCGCCCAGAATCAATGCGCCGCCCAGCCAGGCGTAAGGGCCCAGCTTTTCACCGAGCAGCTCAACGCCCAGCACTGCGCCCAAAGCCGGCTCAATATTCAAGAAGATACCGGCGCGCGAGGCCGGTACGTGGTGCAGCCCCCAGTTCCAGAGGAAGGTCGTGGTGGCGGTGCAGAGCAGGCCGCTCAAGATCAGGGCCGTCCAGGCGGTAGAGCTGACGTGGGCGAAAGGGAGCGGCTCGATGTGGGCATGCGTCAGCGGCGACAGCAGCCAGCCGCCGAAGCTCCAGATGGCCAGCATGGCCGTTCCGGGGAGGATGGTGTAAGCGGTTACAACCGAGGGGCTGTGAGCTTCCATCAGCTTTTTGCTCAACAGAATCCAGGCTAATGCGATGAAGAGCGAAAAGAGGACGAGTAGATCGCCGGTGCGCGAGGGGGTTTCGTGGCCGGTGGTGGCGCGGCTGCCGCCCAATGTGACCAGCGCCGCGCCGACCGTCGAGCCGCACAACGCCAGCCAGCCCAGCCAGTCCAACTGCTCGCCGGTAAAGATCGCGGCCGCGGCGGCCAGCAGCNNCCATCAGCGAAGCGTGGCTGACGGTGGTCATCGCCAAACCGTGAAATTGCAAGAGAAACTGGAGAGGAATGCCGGAGGCCGCCGTCAGTAGTACGGTTCGCCATTCGGAGGCGGTCAGGTGTTCGCGATGCAGAAAAACGACCGGCGCCATTACGAAGCAGGCAAAGAAGAAACGGTAGAAGACCGTCCACTCGACGCTCATCTCGTCGAGGGCCAAGCGGCCGAGATAAAACCCCATTCCCCAAAGAGTTCCGGCCAGAGCGCATGCCCCATAACCGAGAAGTACGTGTCCTTTGTTCGTCGTGATCTGCTCTGACATCCCTACTTTTACTTTCGCACATTCTGGCGCGCGGGGTTGCGCCTGGCGGAACACGTTGGCGCGGCAGCCTTCCTACACCGTGGGCGTATCGGCGAGAATAATTGCGATGGCGAGCGAGCGCGGAATTGCAGGGAAAATCGATTGGCGGCATGGCTTTGGATTGTTCGTTTTGGCGGCGCTGGCTTTGTCCGCCGCGGCGCAAAATGTCGTCGGGCCGGCCAAAGAGCGCACGCTTTCCAGTCACTTTCCTAGCAAACCCTCCCTGCCGCCGGCCTACTCGATTTCTACCGATCCGCTGGGCTTTTCGTCGCCGGGACCGATCTATCTGGGCTCGCGTAACACATTGGCTTCGCTCGACTTTCTCGACGAGGACCGGCTGCTGTTCACCTTCCGNNGAAAACCGGCTGCTGTTCACCTTCCGCGTGCCGGGATTGCTGCATCGCGACCCGTCCGGCAGCGATGCCGGCGGCGAGCGCCGCATCCGCGCCGTGGTTCTGGCGCTGCCGGGCGGAACGGTTCAGGCGCAGGACACATGGACCGTTCACGATCGCGTGCGCTATCTCTGGATGCTCCAGGGCGGCCGCTTTTTGCTGCGCGACCGCAACAGCCTTTTCGAGGGCGGTGCTTCGCTGGCTATGAAGTCGCTATTCGACTTTCCCGGTTCATTGCTCGATGTGGAGTTCGATCCCGGCCAGCAGCTTCTGGTTACCAACTCGCATGAGCCGGTCGCCAAGCAAAAAAACGCCTCGGCTTCGGCCGAGGCGGACGAGGCGGCTTCGGCCGATGGCGATCTGGTGGTGCGCATTTTGCGCCGCACGACCGGGCAGCTTTTGCTGGTGAGCCGCGCCCGCTCGGCCGTTCACCTGTCGATCAATTCCGAAGGCTATCTGGAAGGCCTGCGTGGGCAGGGAATGAACTGGATGCTCAATCTGGATTACTTTACCGGCGGCAGCCGGATGCTGGGCGGCGTGGAATCGACGTGCATGCCCGACGACAACTTTATTACCGACAATCTGATTCTGGCCATTGGCTGCGGTCCTTACGGCGAAAGCTGGCTGACGGCGATGACGACCGCCGGTCGGAGGCTTTGGAAGGCGCAGACGCCGTCGACCGCGGTCTGGCCGCAACTGACGGTGGGGCTCAACGGGCAGCGGCTGGCTCTGGCGACGCTCGACATCAGCCATAGTATTGATTCCTTTGCTCCGATCGGCGCCGAGGATGTGAAGGAGCAGTCGGTGACGGTCTTCGATTCAGCCACGGGCGATATCGCGCTGGTTTCGCCGCTGAGCCCGATTCTCGATGCGGGAGGCAACGTCGCCATCTCGCCTTCGGGCCGGCGCGTGGCGCTGCTCAATGCCGGTGCAATCCAGATTTTCGAACTGGGCGCGCCGCCAGCCTTGCCCGCCGCTTCGGCGCATGAGCGGTAGCCGCGTATTTTTTTGGGGGGGCTCGGCCTTTGCTGTTGAGTTGGTGCGGGGCAGGAGAGTCGCACGATAGCCGGTTAGAGCATTTTTACCCATAGTGTATAGAACTCAGGATCGCCGAGTTGACGCGAAGATCAGTGAACGGCAACCTTCAGCACCATTCGGCACTCTACAGAATGGGTAAAAATGCTCTAGAAGACCCGCGCTGCAAAGGTGCCGCTTGTTTCCCAATCCGGCTTTATTCCTTGTCGGGCTATTTCTCTCCAGGTCCTATTCTCTTTCCGGCCTCTCGTCCGCCGCTTTTCCGGTAAACTGGGCGTCGGGGGGTTCACTTGCCAACGGTTGTCGTTCACTGTACGGCGGCCGCGGTTACCGACCGCGGTCGTAAGCGCCCCGCCAACGAGGACGCCTTCGGGTTTTCCGTCGAGCAGGGCGTGTATGTGGTTTGCGACGGCATGGGTGGGGCGGCCGCCGGCGAGATTGCCAGCTCTTTGGCTGTGGACGAGACGATGCGTTTGCTTACCGGCCGCGACGGAAGCCGTTCGCTGCTGGACGATGCCGAAGATGCCGTTGCCGCCGCCAATCGCTCGATCTACTCCCGCGCGCAGCGCAGCCGCAACCTGCGCGGCATGGGCACCACGCTGGTGGCCCTGTTGGTGGAAGATGGCCGCGCCTGGATGGTCAATGTCGGCGACAGCCGCGGCTACCGGATGCGTGGCTCCCAGTTCGAACAGATTACGCTCGACCACTCGCTGATCGACGAGCAGGTGCGCCTGGGCCATCTGAGCCGCGCCGAGGCGCTGCGTTCGCCCTTGCGCAATGTGATTACCCGTGCCTTGGGCACGCAAAGCTCGGTTACCGCCGATGCTTTCGAACTGGAGATCGCTTCAGGCGATCTTTTCCTGCTTTGTTCCGACGGCCTTACCCGTGAACTCTCCGACGAGAAGATCGCCGCCCTGCTCGATCCCGCGCTGCCGCCGGCCGAACTCTGCAAGCGGCTGCGCGATGCCGCCAACTACGCTGGCGGCAACGACAACATCACCTGTCTTCTGGTCCGCGCCGAGGGTTGAGCTTGGGGCGGGAAGCGAGGCTTGATTTTCACAATCGCTGTAAAGTGAGCAGTCGCTTTTCCAACCCACAGCGGAAAACTTATTTTTGAAAAGCGCTGGTGGAAAAATGCTGCCAGCCCTGCGGCGTTAGGGCGAGCGGTCCCTCCGTCGTGAGCAGTGTGATCGGCGGCGTGTTCTTGCGTGGGCGGAGCAGGCGGCCGATGGGCGTGAGGGCCACGCCGCCGATCGAGCGCGGCAGCCGCGCTTCGGCCGGTGCGGCGAAGAGCAGTTCGTAGTCCTCGCCGCCGTGCAGCGCCTGGGCCAGGGTTGCATTGGGATGAAGCGGCAGCGTGGTGGCGTCGATTTCGGCGATCACGCCCGAGGCGGCGCACAGATGCGCCAGATCGGTCGAAAGGCCGTCGCTGAGGTCGATGGCCGCCGTGGCCAGCTTGTGGCGTACCAGCCATTGGCCTTGCGCCAGGCGTGGTTGCGGATAAAGGTGCGGCGCAAGAAGCGATGCCTGAGATTTGGAAATGCGCGGCGGCCGGAAGTGCGATTTTTGTTCTGCTCCGGCCAACTGCGCCAGCCGTTCGAGTCCCGCGGCGGCTCCGCCCAGATGGCCGGTAACGTAGAGCCGGTCGCCGGGATGCGCGCCGGAGCGCAACAGAGCTTGTCCGTGGCGGACCGCGCCGGCCAAAACAATATCGGCGACAGCCAGCGGCGATTCGGCCAGATCGCCTCCCGCCAGCGGTGTGCGATGCGCGCCGGCCAGTGCCAACAGGCCGTCCAGAAAGCGCTCGACCCAGGGCGCTTGCCCTCGGGCGCTTTGGACCAGCTCGCGCGGCAGCCCCAGGGAGAGAAAGGCGGCGACCGGGCGCGCGCCCATGGCGGCCAGATCGCTTAAGCCCCGAGCCAGCGTGCGGTGGCCAACCGATTCGGGCGAGTGCCAGTCGAGGCGGAAGTGGCGGCCGGCAATGGAGAGATCGGTGGTGACGGCCAGTTCTTCGCCCGGACGGAGGCGAAGCAGCGCGCAGTCGTCGCCGATGCCCAATGGGAGGCCGGAGTGCGGCGTTTGCGCGGCGCGGAGGCGAATTCGATCTAAAAGCGCAAGTTCGCCCAGTTCGCCAAGTTTGCTTGGATGGGCGGTTTTTTTTCGGCTGGGTGCGGAGGGCATGTTTAGAGAATAAGATACGGCGCTCGATCCGGCGGGAGAAACCGGTTCGGCGGATGGGGGGCGCGCGCCATGGTTTCGCCTGCGTAGTCCCTTCTCGGGACTTGGCAAGTTGCTGATCTTATTGGCTATATTCTCCTTGATCCCGCGGCGTAAAGGCTTAAAACCATTTAGGGACCGCCTCTGTTTCGGAGCCGTTCTTTCATTGACCCGGCGTTGGACACTCTGTTACTCTGAGTGAGCGTTTTCGGATCAGCTCCGCCAGGGCTAGAAGAATATGTGTGGGCCAGCAGGCTCGCGTATAACGGACGTTCCCCCCGAAGTCATTTTGCGTTGCAACGAGAAATTGCTGAGGATTGCAGGCAATGATATTACGTAAGCGTTTTTACATCCTGTTTGTCGCCAGAGACGAAGATGGGCAGCTACGGAAGGTTTCGATTCCGTTGCGCTATGCCTATGGCTTTGTGGCGGCGGCGATCGTTGGTGCCTTCACGATTGTCGGATTGGCGGGATCGTATACGCGGATGCTGTTGAAGACGGAAAGCTACAATCAGGTGCGCGCCGAGCGCGAGACCTTGCGCAAAAACTATCAGGAGATGGCCGCGATCGCGCACAACCGCAGCGTGCAGGTGGCTTCACTGGGCGCGTTGGCCAACGAGGTGACGGCGCTCTACGGACTGCGGCAGAACAACGCCAAGCACGCACAGGCCAGCGATGCGGCGGCCGCGCCGGTGCAGCCGGCCTTAACGCAGGCCGACGATGTGAGCCAGCAGCAGGTGGCCAGCTCGGTCGACCTTTTTTATGCTTTACGTTCCGAGGCGCTTTCCGGCCGTGTTTCCCGCGCGCTGGAAGGCGGCCTGAGCGCGAACTTCTCCGGCGACTGGAAGGAACTGGCCGACGCGCCATCGATGTGGCCGATTGAAGGCCGCGTGGCTTCCAGCTTCGGTCAGCGCGAGGATCCAATCAACGGCGAAGGTGCCTTTCACTCGGGCATTGACATCGACGCACCCACCGGCACGCCGGTGCGCGCCACCGCCGATGGCGAGGCGACTGGAGCCGAGCTGGGCGCCGGCTACGGCCGTCAGGTGGTGCTCGATCACGGCCACGGATTGCTGACCGTCTACGGCCATCTCTCCGCAATTGCCGTATTTTCCGGTCAGCACGTTACGCGTGGTCAAGTGATCGGCTACGTGGGCCAGACGGGCCGCGCGACAGGCCCGCACCTTCATTACGAGGTGCGCGTGCACAATGTGCCGGTCAATCCGCACAAGTATTTGCGCATGACCTACGCGCAGGCGGCGAATCTGGATGCAAGCTACTCGCCGGGCAAATAAAATCGCTTTCAAGCCTCAAGAGAGCTCCCGGCGACGGGAGCTTTTTTGTGGGCGGCCGGGTAAGTGCTCAGGTGGTATGGTTAGGCCCATATTCGATTCCTGCATGTTTGATTCCTGCATGTTCGATTTCAGGAGGATGCAAATGCGATTGAAGTTAGGCTGTATGGCCGTGTTGCTGGCCGTGGCCGCAACGGCTGGAGCGCAGACGCGCGCGGTTGGCGTGGAGACGGCTTTTGCGCGCGCGGAGCATCTGCGGCATGGCATTAACGCCTCGGAGTGGTTCGCGCAGTCGGGCGACTATTCGGCGGCGCGTACCAACCGCTACACAGACGCTCAGGACATCGCCCTGATGGCGCGGCTAGGCTTCGATCATGTGCGGCTCGGCATTGACGCCGGCGCGCTGGAGCAGTATCCGCGAGGAGCAGATGGTCTGTGCAGCGACTATGTCGCCCGCCTGGATCGTGCGGTCGATACGATGCTGGCCGACGGTTTGGCGGTGGAGATCGATCTGCATCCTACCGACAGCTACAAGCAGCAGTTGCGCAGCAGCGACAACGCCGTGGAGCAGTTCACGATGCTCTGGCGCAAACTGGCGCGCCACTACGCCGCGCGTGATCCGGAACGGGTCTTTTTCGAGATTCTCAATGAGCCGGAGGTGAGTGACGCCTATCGCTGGGCGGGCATCCAGGCGCACGTGGCCGCGGCCATCCGGCAGGAGGCGCCTCGCCACACGCTGATTGCAACTGGAGCCGATTGGTCCAATTTGAGCGATCTGCTGGCGCAGGAGCCGCTGGCCGACGGTAATGTGATCTACAACTTCCATTTTTACGAGCCGCACGCGTTTACCCATCAGGGCGCCAGTTGGGGGCTGTCGTGGTGGAGCTACACGCATTCGATTTCTTATCCGGCGACGGCCGCCGGCATGCAGACGCTGCTGGCGCAGGTTCCCAATGCCGCCGATCGCTATCAGTTGGAGGAGTACTGGCTCGACAACTGGGACGCGCGGCATATACGGCTGCTGATCGACGAGGCGGCCGCTTGGGCGCGGGAGCGGCATGTACCGCTGATCTGCAATGAATTCGGCGCGTATCGCAACTACGCTGACGCGGTTTCGCGCGAGAACTGGATTCGCGATGTGCGCACGGCCTTCGAGGCCGACGGCATCGGTTGGGCGATGTGGGATTATCGCGGCGGTTTCGGCGTTGTTTCCAAGCAGGACGGCCAACCGGCGCGCGTCGACGAGGCCGTGGTGAGAGCGCTGGGGCTGAGTGGACGCTAGAGCATTTTTACCATGGGTGTATAGGAATTAAAGAGCGCAGAGTTGACGCGAACACCAGTGAGCGGCAACCTTCAGCACGATTCGGCACTCTACATAATTGGTAAAAATGCTCTAGACGCCGCGGGTTGCGGTCATCAGTCGCTCGGCGACCGATTCGACGATCTGTTCGTGGACTTCGTCGATGCTCAGATCGCCCTCGATGCGGATTACGCGTTCGGGCTCGCGGGCGGCGATCTCGCGGTACTTTTGCCAGACGCGGTAGTAGAAGGCGTCCTGCTCGGCTTCGAAGCGGCCTTCGTCTTTGCCGGTCGCGCTCTGGTCGCGGTCGTTGCGGCGGCGGGCGCGGATCAGCGAGGCTTCAAGGCTGGGCAAAAGCAGCAGCGTCAGGTCGGGCTGCACGTTGCCGCAGATGAGCCGGTGCAGATCGAGAACGATCTCGGAGCCCAGTTCGCGGCCGCCGCCCTGGTAGGCTTCGGTGGAGTCGGTGAAGCGGTCGCAGAGAACGATTTTGCCGGCGTCGAGAGCTGGCTGAATGATTTCGGCGATGGCCTGGGCGCGGTCGGCGAACATCAGCGCCATCTCGGTCATGGGGGTTAGGCCGGTTGAGCGGGAGTCGAGCAGGATTTCGCGAATGCGGTCGCCGGTGGCGCTTCCGCCGGGCTGGCGCAGTACGACCGGCTCGATGTTACGCCGTGCCAGCCACGCGGTTAGCCGCCGGATCTGCGTCGTTTTGCCGGATCCGTCGAGGCCTTCGAGCGTGATGAAAATTCCGCGCGGCACGGGGACAAGTCTACCACTGTTCAATGCGCGGCTGCCGAGTGAAGATCGCGCCCACTTTGCTTGCCCGCAGGAGAGTGAAATTCCCATAACAGCTTCGCCATCAAAATGAATGCCGGAAGAACAAAGGTCTGAAAACGACTTAGTTTACATTGTGATACAAGAGCTCGATTTGGCCCATTGCTCTGGCGGTCGGCTCTCAACGGCGTTTCCCCCTGGGCGTTGAATTAGTGTCTAATTGGAGTCAATATGAATTTTTTTCTTCTGCTCAAACTTCTGTTTTGCATGGTGCTGCTTGCCGCCGTGTCAGCGGGTCGGCTGGCTGCCCAGCACCTGACGCTGGAAGGTCAGACGGGCGGCTTTCTGACGCCGACCGCATACGTGGTGTACGGCGAAAAAGGAAAGTTTTTTTCGCACCCTGCCGTGGGGTATCACTTTGTGGGCGCGAATGCGGTGATCGGCGATCTGCACACCTTCAGCATTGAAGAGGGATTCGCCAACCGCGCCGAGGCCGGTTATACGCGCAGCGTGCATTTTACGGGGAATAGCGCTTTGTTCAGCAGCTTGTGGAATTACAGCGGCATGAATATTTTTAACGGCAAAGTTGTGGCCATGAAAGAGCGCGTGTGGATGCCTGGCGTGGCCGTCGGCGGCGTGATCCGCACCGGCGATCAGTTCGTTTCGGGAGCATTGAACAAGCGGTTGACGGGAACTCCGAAAACCTACACCAACGGCGACGTATATCTGGTGGCCACCAAAAGCTACATCAAGCCGCCGCTTCCACTTCTGGTGAACTTCGGCTGGAAGGCGACCAATGCCGAAATTCTTGGCATTGGCGGTCAGGCGACGCGTTTTGGCGGTGAACTGTTCGGCGGGGTGAGCTTCCCGCTTCCGGGGCCGTGGAAGACGGTGATTCTGCCGTCGGTGGGATTTATACAGGAACCGTCGCAAGTCAAGAATCTGGGCGCGATCCTGGTGGGCGGCAAAGCGCATCTTCCCATGACGCTCGATTATGCCGTGCGCGTGACGCAGAGAAAAAATCCGCATTTTTCTTTCGACATCGGCGTGGGACAGATCGCGGGAAATATCGGCACGACGTATGTATCGGGGCTGGGGTTGGTTCCCGTCAATCTGCAGGCGCGTAGCGTGGTCGGCCTGGGGTTTAACTACCGGTACTGAGCCGACAGCCGGTGGTGAGAAAAAGCCGGTTTCGTGCAACTTCTATGGCCTCGACGGGTTCAAACCATGTAGGCTGGATACGCGGATAAAAGCCGATTTCAGCGGCTGTAAACTTGTGCGGGATGTGCATCCGCGTCACGTATTCGTGAGGGGGCGTTTTTCAGCCTTCGCATGGGGGCGGTAGAGAGTTTTTGAAATCGTCATTGCGTGTGATTTATACGGAAGAATAGGAGGGGTTTTATGCGAATGTTTCGCTCAATGCGCTGGGTGTTTATGGCGCTGCTTGTTTGTCTGATTCCCGCGTCCGCCAACGCGGGCGTATTTATCAGTGTCGGTTTTGCTCCGCCGCCGCTACCGGTTTACGACCAGCCGCCGTGCCCCGAGCCGGGATGGATGTGGCAACCGGGTTACTGGGCCTACGGGCCGGACGGCTACTACTGGGTTCCCGGCACCTGGGTGCCGGCGCCGGAGCCGGGAATGTACTGGACGCCCGGTTATTGGGGCTGGAGCGACGGTCTTTATATGTGGCATCCCGGTTATTGGGGACCTGAGGTCGGCTACTATGGCGGCGTCAACTACGGATTTGGTTTCTTCGGTGTCGGTTTTATCGGCGGCGCTTGGCACGGCAGGGATTTTGCCTATAACACTGCCTATATGCACGTCGGCCCTGGCTTCCACAACGTGTATATGGATCGCGGCGGATTCAGGGATCACGCGGTCATGATGAATAGCCATGTGGCTTTTAGCGGCGGTCCGGGCGGAATTAACCATCCCATGAATCAGGCCGAGCGCGGGGCGATGAATGAGCGGCATATAGGCGCTACTGCATTTCAGAGCCAGCACGAGGGCGCGGCCCGTCAAGACCGGGGCTCGTACTTCAACAGCAACCATGGCCGGCCGGCGAGCATGGCGGTTGCGCGGCCGATGGGTGGTGGCGGCGGACGTCAATCCAACGGCGGTGGTTTTGGTGGCGCTCAATCGCAGCCGCAGCGCGGCGGTGGGCAACAGCAGGGCGGCCAGCAACAGCGCTTTGGTAACCAGGGCGCGCAACAGCAACGCTTCGGCGGTCAGCAGCAGAACGGCCAGCAGCAGAACGGCCAACAGCAGCGCTTCGGCGGCCAGCAAGGTGGTCCGGGCGCACAACAACAGCAGCGCTTCGGCGGCCAGCAGCAGAACGGCCAGCAGCAGCGCTTCGGCGGTCAGCAGCAGAACGGTCAGCAGCAGAACGGCCAACAGCAGCGCTTCGGCGGCCAGCAAGGTGGTCCGGGCGCACAACAACAACAGCAGCGTTTCGGCGGCCAGCAGCAGCAGCCGAGATCGAATGCGCAACCGCAGCGCCCCGGTGGCCAACAGCAGGGTGGCGCGCAACCGCGTGGCGGACAGCAGGGCGGCGGTCAGGCGCAGCCACAGTCGCACGGCGGCGGCCAGCCGCATAGTGCACCGCAAGGCGGCGGGAAACCAGAAGGTCACAACCGCTGAGCGCATTTTTTATCGATTGATCGAATGCAAAAGAGGTCCACGGCTTGCCGTGGACCTCTTTTGTTTACGCTGGGTGAAGCAGCGTAAAAAATGATCAGGTCGCAGCCGGGGAAGCCGCGCGATCTGCGCGTCCGGCTTCGAGTCAGACCAGTCCCAGACCGCCGTCGACCCCGAGCGTTTGTCCGGTGATGAAGTGTGGTCCAGCGGCAAAGAACAGCACGGCCTGCGCCACGTCGCTGGCGTCTCCGTTGCGCTCCATGGGGGTTTTGGCTGCGAAATGTGCCGCGGCGTTGCCTTCGCCTTTGCCGGCAAAATCGATCCAGCCAGGAGCCACGCAGTTGACGCTGACCTCGGGCGCGAAGGCTTTTGCCATCGCGCGGGTAAGGGATTCAAGCGCGGCCTTGGAGGCGCAGTAATGGGCGTGAGTGGCCCAGGCATGCCGCGCGCCCAGCGAGCCGAGGTTGACGATGCGGCCTTGCGCCGTGCGCAGATGCGGCAGCGCTTCGCGCGCCATTAGAAACGGCCCGCGGGCGTTGGTCTCGAAGACCGCGTCCCACTCTTCAATGGAAAGCTTGTCCAGCGCGGCCGTAGCGAAGACGGCGGCGTTATTGATGAGAATATTCAGCCGCCCGAAGGTGGTGGCAACTTGCGCCACGGCCGCGCGCGCCGAGTCTTCGGAGCGTACGTCGCAATTGATGGCGAGCGAACGGCGGCCGAGAGCGGCAATCGCTTGGACGGTGGCTTCGGCTTCAGCCTGCGAGGTGCGATAGCCGACGGCTACATCGGCGCCGGCACGCGCCAGCGTGAGTGCGATCTCGCGGCCGATTCGCCGCGCGCCGCCGGTTACCAGCGTCGTTTGGCCGCGCAACTGCTGATCGGCGGTGAACTGGTCCTGTTTCGCGTTGCGCGGCTGCGACGGCTGGAGTGGGCGGTTCACTTCGGTTGCGGATGATCGGAGTTCGGCTGGCTTGCGCCTTTGTCTGGCGCGGCCGGCTTGTTTGCGCCGGCCTTGTCGCCGGAGTTGTTGTAGATTGAATACTGCGCGCCGGGCCGCTTCATTCGCACTTCCATGTTGATCTCGGGCTGATCGACCTTGAAGTCGCTGCCATAGGTCTGAAATCCGCTGACGATGACTTGCAGCCGCACGGTATCGCCGATGGGCACCACGTCGATGACGGCTTTGCCGTCGTCGTTGGTCTTCACTTCGAGCGAGCCCTTGTCGCGGTCTCCCTCGACGGGATGAAGAACGACATGTGCCAGCGAAATCGGCTTGTCGTTATAGTCGCGTACCACGGTAATGGCGATGTGCGCCGCCTGCGGCGGGGTCTTGTACTTGCGCCCGTGACGGCTGTTGTCTTGCGCGTGCAAAGCGAGGCTGCCGGCGGCTAGAGTCATGCCGGAGACAAAAACACAGAGGCGAAAACCCATACGATGGAACATGCAGACATTCTATCGTGCCGGCGGCGGAAGCTGCCTGCATTTTGCTTGCGGCGAAAGGGAATGACGGTGAGCGGTTTGGGGGTCGAAGCAAAGGCGAGATTGGCGGCGATCAAGCTTCTGCACACGGCGGTTTGGGGGTTTTTCGCCGGCTGCATCGTGGCGCTGCCTTTTGCCGCCTGGCGCGGGGCGTACTGCTGGGCGGCGGTGCTTTCCGCGCTGGTCTGGTTGGAGTGCGGCGTGCTGGCCGTCAATCGCTGGCGCTGCCCGCTGACGGATCTGGCGGCAAAATATACGGCCGAGCGGTGGCCGAATTTCGATATTTATTTGCCTCGTTGGCTGGCTCGGCACAATAAGATGATTTTTGGTGCACTTTTTGTCGTAAACGAGGCGATTGTCCTGCTGAAGTGGTTCAGGTGGCGCTGATTCATCTTCATTCACATAGGCAGGCAATATGAGCGTAATTCACTAATATTTTATCTTTTTCTCTCTTGACAAGCCGAAACCTATCTCTTATCGTTAGCAATTGGAAGGCGAGAGTGCTAGCAGCGGGCCGGCTAAACTGCTTGTATACGCCGTGCCTTATACGGTTAGCGCTCCGCAATTTCTTACATGCTTTTTGATTGTTGTTCATCACGACTGAAACCCGTGCGGTCGGCTACGGCTGGATGCGTGCGGGAAGGAGAAGCGAAGCAATGGCAGCAACATCAGTAGCGACGAAGTTCACCCCGCTGCATGACCGCATTCTGGTCCGCCGGGTGGAAGAGACGGAAACAGTTCACGGGGGCATCATCATCCCCGACACGGCCAAGGAAAAGCCCCAAGAGGGCGAGGTCATAGCCGTGGGCAAGGGCAAGTCCANNGAGATCAAGATCGACGGCGAAGAGTTTCTGATCATGCGCGAGGAAGAGGTCCTCGGCGTCATCAAGTAACGGCTCGGATGCGCTGTCAGCTCTCAGCTTTCAGCTAAAACACATCCAACGACAGGCAAGAGACGAAGAAATTTTCAGGCTGCCAAGACGCAGCTGAAAGCTGACGGCTGAAAGCTGTCGGCTTCATAGGAGATTGAAGAACAATGGCAAAGCAAATTTTGCACGGTGAAGAATCCCGGCAGGCGATCCTGCGCGGCGTCAACATACTGGCCGACGCCGTCAAGGTGACGCTTGGTCCCAAGGGTCGCAATGTCGTCATCGAGAAGAAGTTCGGTTCGCCGACCATCACCAAGGACGGCGTAACGGTGGCCAAGGAGATCGAGCTGAAGGATCCGCTCGAGAACGTGGGCGCGCAACTGGTGAAGGAAGTTGCTTCCAAGACCTCCGACGTGGCCGGTGACGGCACCACGACCGCGACCGTTCTGGCGCAGTCGATCTATCGCGAGGGCGTCAAGACCGTTGCCGCCGGCGCCAATCCGACCGCTCTCAAACGCGGCATCGAGAAGGCCGTCGAGACCATCATCGGCAAGCGCGACAAGGAAGGCAAGTGGACCTCGACCGGCGCTCTGGGCACAATCTCGAAGCCGGTAACCGACGATAAGGTCGCCCAGGTGGGCACCATCTCGGCCAATGGCGACGAGGAGATCGGCGCGATCATCGCCGAGGCGGTCAAGGTCGTCGGCAAGGACGGCGTCATAACCATTGAAGAGTCCAAGACCATGCACACGGGTCTGGAGACGGTCGACGGCATGCAGTTTGATCGCGGCTATCTGAGCCCCTACTTCGTCACCGACGCCGAGCGGCTCGAAGCGATTCTGGACGATCCCTACATCCTGATCTACGA
>PMHC01000319.1 GCA_003156495.1 Acidobacteriaceae bacterium | reverse complement strand
GCGAGGGCTTTAGCCCCTGAGGTATGCCTTTCTGGAAATTCGCCCGCTGTTCCCTCTTTTTCCGCAGCCTCTTTAGCCCCTGAGGGACGATTTTCCCCTCTATACCATCAGGCAATTTGCTCTAAAGCATTTTCACTACTGATGAAGTAGAAATACAGGTGCAGTAGAAATCCGGGTGCCCCACCTTCACCCTCCGCCGCAACGGATAGCTAAAGTGGGCTGGAAAAGACTTCACGCTTTACAGCTATTGTGAAAATGCTCTAAATATCCTGCGCGTTATCCTCAATCGCCAGCCGGACATTTCCGTCGGACTTGGCCAACCGGCGCACCGCCTCGGGTTTGTCAACCTTGGCCTTCAGCATCACCAAAGCAACCGGCACGCTGCGCCCGGCGCTCTTAATCGCTTCCACCGCCGCCGCGCGATCAATGCCGCAGGCGTACATCAGGATGCGAATGCCGCGCTCGACCAGCTTGGAGTTCTGCATGTGCACGTTCACCATCAGGTTTTCGTACACATAGCCCAGCCGCGCCATCACGCCGGTCGAAATCATGTTCAGAACCATCTTTTGCGCGGTGCCGGCCTTCATGCGCGTCGAGCCGGAAACGACCTCGGGCCCTACGTCGGTCACAATCAGGATCTCTGAAGCGTCAGTCAACGGCGTTGCCGGATTGCAGGTTACGGCGACGGTGTGCGCGCCGCGTGCACGCGCGTATGCAACGGCGGCAACAACATAAGGAGTGCGTCCCGAGGCGGAAACCCCCACCACCACGTCCTTGCGCGTGGGGCGGCGGCGCGCGATGTCGCGCTGGCCCATCTCCTCGGAATCCTCGTTGACTTCGACGGCGGAAGCCAGCGCCTTCGGGCCGCCCGCCATGATGTACTGCACCTGCCCCGGCACCGTCGAAAAGCTCGTCGGACACTCCGCCGCATCCAGCGCCGCAATCCGGCCGCTTGACCCCGCCCCGGCATAGATCAGCCGGCCGCCATCGCGCATGTTTCGGCTCACCAGGTCAATGACCTCGGCGATCTCCGGCACCGCCTTCTTGACCGCGCCGGCGATCTTGCTGTCCTCATGGTTGATGATGCGCGCTATCTCAAGCGCGGACTTGGTATCAAGCCCCAGCGTTGTCTCGTTTGGGCTCTCGGTAGTCAATTGCTGAAGCAGAATGGCCTGGTCGTTGTTGGTGTCATTGGCTCGGGCGCCGGCCGGTTCCTGCAACGTTGAACTTGATGACATTGCGTCAGTCCCCATAGTTGATTGTATCGATAAATGCCTGCAATCTCGATAAATTTATTCGGCCGAACCAGCCTTTGTAATCGCCGATCACGTTACCTTAAGCGCCTCGCGCACCGCGTCATGAAAAACCGGCCGCACGAGGCGGATCAATTGGCTGCGCCGCTCCGGCCAGGTGCGATTGGTCAACAATACGACGGCGATCGCCGCCTCCAAATCGATCCAGAGCGAGCAGCCGCTATAGCCCAGGTGCCCTATCGAGCGCCGTGAAAAATATTTGCCTGAAGTCGAGTTCTCCGACGGCGTGTCCCACCCCAGCGCCCGCGAGCTGCCGGCCGGCTCTTGTCGCTGGGCAAAGCGCTCCACCGTCGCGCGCTCAAAAAGCGGCTCGTTGCCCTGGCCCAAAATCGCTCCGGCAAAGCGCAGCAAATCTGGAACCGTGGAAAAGATGCCCGCGTGTCCGGCCACGCCCTGCAAAACCCAGGCGTTTTCGTCCTGCACCGCCCCTTGAATGCGTGCGTGGCGAAAGCCAGCGTCCTCTTCCGTGGGCGGAATCGCCGCTCGCTCCTCCGGTGCGGGGCAAAAACCCGTAGCCCGCATCCCGAGCGGCTCAAAAAGATTGCGCCCGATCCATACCGGCAGCGCCTCGCCCGTCACGGCTTCCACAACTTTGCCCATCAAAATAAATCCGGGATCGGAATACTCGGCCCGCTCGCCCGGCTCGACCTCCAGCGCCAGCTTAAGGCAGGCCGCGAGCAACGCCTCCGGCGTGGCGGCGGTGCGAAAAAGCTCCACGTAACCGGGCAGCCCGGAGCTATGCGCCAGCAAGTGGCGCAGCCGCACCCGATGCGCCGCATCGGCCATCGCGCGTCCCGCCACAAAGCCCGGCAGCAGCTCGCCTAACAGCCTCTCGACGTCGATCTCTCCGCGCTGCTCCAGCAGCATCGTCGCCGCCGTCGTAGCCACCACCTTGGTCAGGCTGGCCACGTCGTAGCGCGTTCCCACAACCACGGCAGGCGCGTTTTCCTCATAGGTAAACCGCCCCAGCGCGCCTTGAGCCACAACCTCGCCGCCGGCCAAAACGCCGTAGGCGCAGCCGGGAAAGGCACGCGCCGCGATTGCCTCCTCCAGCACGCGCCGTGCGGCGCCGAAGCGCTCCGGGATCGAATTGCGGAAATGAGTTTGCGACTCCATCGCTATTTCGCATGGTAACTCGCCCGCCGCGCCGGCACAGGGAAGCGCTGCTTCAGTAGTAATACCTGCTTAAATTTGCGCCATCGAGGGTGCCCCAGCTCTCGATTTTGAGACCTGAGATCGCATTCTATCAAGCATCGAAATCATCCGGTCAGAGACCTAATGCGGGGTGGAAATACAACCATCCACTTTTTTACTTCAATTTTTTAAAATGCCGGGGTGCCCCATTCTAGCCGTCCGCCGCAGCAGATGGCTAGGGTGGGGTGGAAATACAACCGCCCACTTTACTGCAATTGTGAAATCTCCCATCACCAATCCCGCCGCTCTCGCGCTATCCTTGTGAGCGTAACTGCCGTCTATTTACGCAACAGGAGAACGAGTTGATGCCGCTGCCGTGGAAAGCCCTTACCGCCGCGATTTTGCCGGTATTGCTCGCCGCGCAATGCGCCGCGGCCCAGCAAGCGCCGCCGCCCCCGGCCGACGAAACCGCCCCCGCGCAACCTGTCGCCGAATCCGCCGCTCCCGCCCACAAAACCTACACCGTGCCGGCGGGCACCAAAATCCTGCTCAAAACCACCAGCGCCGTCAACACCAGAAGCGCCAAAGTCGGCGACGGCGTTTACCTCACTTCGATCTTCCCGGTCGTGGTCGGCAATCGCGTCATGATTCCCTCCGGCGTTTATGTGCAGGGCGTGGTGGACCATGTGCAGCGCGGCGGACGGCTGAAGGGCAAGGCGCAGCTCGACATGCACTTTACCTCAATCATCTTCGCCAACGGCTCAATGGTCGAAATCCCCGGCGTCGTCAACAGCCTGCCCGGCGCAAAAAACCAGTCGGTAAAAGACGATAACGAAGGCACCATCGAGCAGAATGGTGACAAGGGCCGCCATGCCGGCGAAACGGCCAAAATCGCCATCCCCACCGGCGTGGGCGCGGGCACGGTCGCCGGCGCTGTCTCCGGTCATACAGTCGCAGGCGGCTTAACGGGCCTGGGCGCGGGGCTGGCCGCCGTCGGCGTAGTTTCGCTCTTCACGCGCAACGCCGACGTTGACATCGCCAGCGGCACGCAGGTCGAAATGGTGCTGCAGCGCCCTCTGCTTTTGGAGGAGGCAAACCTCAAAACACCGGGCGAGCAGCCCGCTCTGGTCCCCATCGCCAACCAGCTCAAACCCATTCAAAAACCTGTGCATGTACTTTGTCCGCCAGGAAGCCTCGGTTGCGAGTAATCTAGATTCAGATGCCTACGTTTCCCGACGATCCCGCCGTCTCCGATTCCTGTGTGACCTCTCATTCCCCCCTTGCTCCGCAGTCTGCCAGTCCCGCACCCGCGGCGCCGCGCAAATCCATGGGCCTTTCGCTCTGGTTGCGCGACCTGCTTATCTCTGCCGCCGCATCCGTTCTCATCATTACCTTTCTATATCAACCGGTCCGTGTGGAAGGCACCA
>PMHC01000204.1 GCA_003156495.1 Acidobacteriaceae bacterium | reverse complement strand
GGCCAGCCTTTACCGGCACAACATCGCCAAGCTGAGCTTGGCCCGCGCCCTGGGCGATGGGCAAGACTACAAGAGATATCTAGGAGGAAAGTAACCGTGGCGGATTCCAACACCATTCCGGCCTCAAGCGAATCGGCTGCAGAGACTGAGATTGAAGTACCGCAGTCCCGCCGCAAAGGCATTCTTGTAATCGCCGCTATCGTGGTGGCGGTCGTGGCCCTTGGCGTCTGGTGGCACTCCACCTACAGCGAAGACACCGACGACGCGCAGATCAGCGGCCATCTGATGCAGGTCAGCGCGCGCGTCAACGGCCACGTTCTCAAAGTGGACGTAACCGAAAATCAGGTAGTAAAGGCCGGCGACGTAATCGCCGAACTTGATCCGCGCGACTATCAGGTGGCGGTGGAAAACGCCGAGGCCGCGCTGGCCAGCGCCCAGGCCAACGCCGTGGCGGCCAACGTCAATGTGCCGATTACGAGCGTCAACACGGGCAGCAATTTGCGTTCGGCTAACGCCGACGTAACCGGCGCCCAAGCCACCATCGAGCAGGCCGAACAGCAATTGGACGCGGCCAAGGCCCAGGTCGTACAGGCCAGAGCGAATGCCACCAAGGCCCAGGCCGACCTCGATCGCTACAGGCCGCTGGTCGCCAAAGACGTCATCAGCAAACAGCAGTTCGATGCGGCCGTGGCCTCCGCCGACGCCACACGGGCCCAATTGGCCAGCGTTCAGGCCACCGAGAAAGGCGCCGTCGACGCCGTGCACGTGGCGCACGAACGCGAAAACCAATCCCAGGCCATGTTGAAGTACGCCCAGACAGCGCCACAGCAGGTGGCCGCGCAAAGCGCGCGCGCCCGCCAGGCCGAAGCGCAAGTCGCCGAAGCCCAGGCACAGCTCGATCAGGCCAAGCTGAACTTGAGCTACACCAAGATCGTTTCGCCGGCCGACGGCATCGTAACGCGCAAAAGCGTTGAAATCGACCAGAACGTGGCCGCGGGGCAGAATCTGCTGACGCTGGTCTCGCTCGACGACCTGTGGGTGACGGCCAACTTCAAGGAAACCCAGCTCAAGCACATGCAAGCCGGCCAAACAGTCAAGGTTGAAGTCGACTCAACCGGCAAAAACTACAGCGGCCGCATAACGCAAATCGGCGGCGCCACCGGTTCGGTCTTGTCACTCTTCCCACCGGAAAACGCCACCGGCAACTACGTCAAAGTCGTCCAGCGCGTTCCGGTGCGCATCGACTTCACCGACCTGGCCAAGGAAGATTCAGAACACCGCTTGCGGCCGGGACTTTCGGTTGAGCCGAAGGTTTACGTGAAGTGAAGAAACAGTTGTCAGCTTTCAGTTGTCAGTTGTCAGCTTTGTGTTTCAGGGGCAATCGATGAGGCGGGAATCAGGCTTTTGACCGCTTGAATCGGCACGAACAAGAGGGATTCTGGTTTCGATTTTGGGACCTGAATCCCTTTATTGTATGGTGGGCTTTTTTCGCCGCGTTCTTGCGATCTTCAGCACCGGCTGGAAAGACAAAAAGCTGACGGCTGATAGCTGATAACTGACAACTGCCCTCTATCCGCTAAAAGCTGTGCGCTAAAAGCTGTTTTTCCTTATAAACTAGGTGGCAACGTTCCTATGAAAGAATCCATCCACGCTTCGAAGGAAGATTACCTGAAAGCGGTTCTGGAGGCCGAGGCCGAAGGGCGCGAGGTCATTCCGGCCACCCTCGCCCATTGGCTGGAGGTTTCGGCGCCGGCGGTGACCATGGCCCTGAAGCGGCTCAAACGCGATGGCTATGTCGAAATCGGCGCCGACGGCATCGTGCGGTTGACCGAGTCGGGACGCGAAACGGCCTATCACACCGCGCTGCGCCACCACTTGATCGAGCGCATGTTGAGCGAGGTCTTCGGCATGGAGTGGTACCAGATCCACGAGGATGCCGAGCGGCTGGAACACGCCGTTTCGCCGGCCTTCGAGGCCAAGCTGAAGGAAAAGCTGGGCGAGCAGGGCGCCTGTCCGCACGGCAACGAGGTTTTGCCCATCAATCCCATCGAGCGCCACCGCCGCGGCGAGTTGCAACTTTCCGAGGCCGGGGTGGGCCGCTCATACACCGTCACCAGCCTTCAGGAGCGCGATACCAAGCTGCTGGAATTTCTGCATCAGGCCGGGGTGGGGCCGGGAAAGAGCGTGCGGGTGGCCAGCCAGAACTACGACCAAACCGTTTCTATTGAAATAGATAGCACGAAATCCGTTCTAGGAAAACCGGCGGCGGCAGCCGTCTGGCTAAGGCCGGAGATCAACAATAAGTAAAAATAACATGTTTTAGTTAACTATAGTTAACTAGCTGTGGCATACTGTTTTTGGGGGCAGCCCGCGCTTGCTTCCAGGAGAAACGGTAATGGCCACGCAAACCATCTCGCTTATTCCGCTTCCCGAGCCTTCCTTACCCGAGGTTCACTCCAGCGTTCGCATTTCCAGCTCGCCGACTTTCTGGAAGCGGCTGGCTGGCTTTGTCGGCCCGGGCTTTCTGATTGCGGTCGGCTACATGGACCCCGGCA
>PMHC01000022.1 GCA_003156495.1 Acidobacteriaceae bacterium | reverse complement strand
TCATCAGCGTGGACTTGCCGGAACCGGAAGGTCCCATGATGGCGACATATTCGCCACGGCGGATGCGCAGCGAGACGCCGCGCAGAGCGTGAACCTGCTGCTCGGAGCCCATATCGTAGGTGCGCCAGAGATTCTCGACGACGATCACTTCGTCGCTGGAGACGGTCGTTCCCTGGGGACGATCTTCGATGCTGATGCTTTCTGAAGCCATGCGCTGTCTATCCTTCTCCGACTTTTATCCTAACAATGCCCGTGGCGCGTCCGATCGCCGCGGATGGATGCCCGACACGGTTAACTGCCGCTGCTGCCCGATGCCGGTTTGGCGGTGTCGCGCTTGAGCAGGGCGTTGCCCTTCATCTCGCGCAGCGTCTTGTAGGGGCCGGTGACGACCTCCTGACCTTCATTGAGGCCGGAGAGAACTTCGATTTCTGTCGCGCCGGTAATGCCGGTGGAGACGGGAACGAACTTGGCGCGCAACTTGCCGTGCGCATCCTTTTCGGCGACGAAGACGCCCTGTACGGGATTGGATTTTGCTCCCGCAGCAGCGCCGCCTTTCGCTTTGGCGTTATCGGTGGCCGGATCGTGCAGAACCAGCGCCTGAATGGGCAGGGTGAGCACATTGGCCTGGTGCGCGGTGGTGACTTTGGCGGTGCAGGAAAGTCCAGGGCGGAGATCGCCTGAAGGATCGTCGAGAGTCACGACGACCTTGAAGTCCTTGGCCTCTTCGGTGCCGGAGGTGGACTGCGAGGTGGCGACGCCGGTCGAGCGCAGCAGCGCCTGATCGCCCACCAGGGTGACGTGGCCTTTGAATGTCTTGTTGGGCAGGGCATCGACGGTGACGTCGACCGATTGGCCGAGGCGCACGTTGACGATGTCGGTTTCATCGACCTTGACCTCGGCGGTGACGATGCTCATGTCGGCGATGGTCATAAAGGTGGAACCTTCGGTGTTCTGGATGCCTTCGACGACCGTTTCGCCCTCGCGCACCGGCTCGTTGGTTACGATGCCGTCGAAAGGCGCGATGGCCTGGGTCAGATCCAGGGCGTTCTTGTTGGCGCGCAAGGTGGCGATCTGCGTGCCCAGGTGGCCGCGCGCCGACTGCGTATTGGCTTTGGCCTGGTTAAGCTGGGCGTCGGCCTGAGCCACAGAGGCGACGTCGAGGTCGTAAGAGGCTTTGGCTGAGTCGTAGGTCTGTTTGGAATCGACGCCGGCTTTGTAGAGGGCCTGGGCGCGGTTCCAATCGAGCTGTTTCTGCTCGAGGTCGGCCTTGGCGTGATCCAGATTGGCCTGCTGGGTTTTTTCTGCGGCGATGTAGGAGGCGATGTCGGTTTTGGCGGCGGCGATGGTCGCTTCCTGTCCGTGGACATTGGCTTCTTGCTGCACATTCTCAACGGTCGCTACCAGTTGGCCTTTTTTTACATGGTCGCCCTCTTTTACATAGAGGTGCGTAATGCGGCCCATGGCGGTAGCGCCAAGATTGGCATAGGTCTTGGGCTTGATTTGGCCGGTGCCGCTGACGACCATCGCCAGATCTTGGCGGGCGACTTTGGCGGTGAGAACTTTGGTGTATCCGGATTGCTGCCTGATGACCATAAAGGTCACCAAACCGGCGGCTACGAGCACGGCGAGGGAGATCAGAAGGATTTTCTTCATGTGCAGTTCTTATCCGTGGAAGATTCCTCTTTAGTGTACGCGACGGTAGCGAAAATAGTTCCCTGTCCGTGAAAAATCTATTGCGGCGCGGGGTGGAGCTAGCGTTTGGCCGACCAGACGGTGACCTCGTTGATCGCGGCACGTCAAATGTTTTGACGATTGTCAGCGGAACCTTGCCCATCGCATCCGGGGAACCGTAGAATAAGGGTTCGCAGGAGTATCCAAGGCATGATGTCGTACAACCGGCGTTTTCTCTATCTCGCTCTCGGTTGCGGTCTCGTTTCAACGCCCGCGGCTAGCGCATTCGCACAGAAGGCCGCTACGGCCACCACGAATCAGCAAACCGCCCCGGCCTCGGACCAGGAGTCCGACCCGCTCAAGCGCCAGATGTCCGACAAGGAACGGTATAAGGCGCAGAAGGAACTTCGCCGGGAATTGAAGGGCCCTTATAAGACGTGGTTGAACGAAGAGGTGCCCTACATTATTTCCGACGAAGAGCGCAAGGCTTTTATGAGCTTGAGCAACGATGAGGAGCGCGAGTCGTTTATCGAGAACTTCTGGCTGCGGCGCAACCCCAATCAGGATTCGCCGGAAAATGAATTTCGCGAGGAGCACTACCGGCGCATTCAATATGCCAACGATCACTACGCGGCCGGTAAGCCGGGATGGAAGACCGATCGCGGGCGCATCTACATTACGTGGGGGCCGCCGGATTCGACCGATTCACATCCGTCGGGCGGCATGTACGAGCGGCCCGTCGAAGAAGGCGGCGGCGAGACGGCCACCTTCCCCTTTGAGGTTTGGCACTACCGTTATCTGGAGGGAGTCGGCGAGAATATCGATCTGGAGTTCGTCGATACCTGCCAGTGCGGAGACTATCACTTCACCATCGATCGTAGCGAGAAGGACGCGCTGAAGTACGTTCCCGGCGCCGGTCTTACGCAGTACGAGCAGATGAACAAGAAAGACAAGAGCGACCGCTTCAAGGGCGCCGGCCTTGAACAACTGGGCAATGGCAGTTTGGGCCAGCAGCAGCAGAGCAAGGAATTCGATCGCATCGAGTTGTCGGCCAAGATCTTTGCGCCTCCGCCGATCAAGTTCAAGGATCTGGACGCTTTTGTTACCGAGCACAAGGTTCTTACCGGCCCGCCGTTCCCCTTTGATGTGCGAACCGATTTTGTCAAGGTGACCGACAGCATGGACCTGGTGCCGATCACCATACAGATCCGAACCCGCGACATCACCTTCGTGACGAAGGACGGCGTTTCCAAGGGCGTGGTGAACATTCTGGGCAAGGTCACGACGATCATGCACAAGACCGTGCAGACCTTCGAAGAGCCGGTGGAAGTGGAAGTGCCAGCGGAATTGCTGGAAAAGTCGCTGGATGTGAAGCGGCTCTACTGGAAGTCGCTGCCGCTCACTCCCGGACTCTATCGTCTGGACATCGCCATCAAGGATGTAAACAATCCGGATCACATCGGTATCTACGGCCGCGGCATCGAAGTTCCGGCCTACCAGGACGACAAACTGGGAGCCTCGTCGCTGATACTGGCCGATCAAATGTACACGGTTTCGTCGCGGCAGATTGGCAGCGGCAACTTCATTATCAGCAATACCTACATCCGGCCACGGGTGATGACCAGCGAGAAAACGGCAGCCAGCTTCAAGCGCGGCCAGGATCTGAACTTCTGGATGCAGTTTTATAATTTGCGCATCGATGAGGCAACCAAGAGTAATTCGGCGACGGTTACCTATCAGATAGCGGATGCGGCAACGGGTACGGTGATTCTGGAAAAGCAGTTGGAATCGAAGGATTTAGGCGCGCACAGCGATCAGTTGACCGTGGAAAAGACCCTCCCCACGGCCGGACTGCAACCGGGCAAATACAAAGTGACGGTCAAGATCAACGACGCAATTTCAAAACAAGAGATTGCACAATCGATGCCTTTTGTCGTCGAATAGTATGTAACCCAGGCAATGATTAGCCGGACACAAGAATTCGGTCTCCTGCCTAGGGTTTGATTCTGAGAGAAATGCCAGGGACGCGGCGGGGTAATTAAGATCTGCTGATGAAGCATTATCCCCATCTCGCCAGTATCGCAGCACTGCTCGTGTGCGGCGCAGCCTCGTGCTGGGCCGCCTCCGCGTCGGTGGCGGGAGTGGTGCGCGACTCGGCCGGCGTGCCGCAGATCGGCGCCCAGGTGCAATTGCTGCGCTCCGATCTGAGCGTCGTGGCCAGCGTTTACACCAACGGCGAAGGGCGTTTTCTAATTACTTCGCTGCTGCCCGGCCGATACGCTTTGAAGGCGATGGGAAACTCTTTTCTGCCTTCGCTACGTGAAAATGTTCGCATACGCAGCGGCACGGTCGTTAATCTGACGCTGAACACCCTCTATGAAGTGATTCAATGGCTGCCGGCCGAGCCGCGTGGCTCCGGCGCGCAGAAGGACGATTGGGGTTGGACGCTGCGTTCGGCGGCCAACCGGCCGCTGCTGCGCTGGCTTGAGGATGGGCCGCTGGTGGTGGTCTCCGACGGTTCCGGCAAGACGCCCAAGTTGAAGGCGCGGCTGATGGCCGTCGGCCAGGCGGGCACCTTCGGCGAAAGCGGCGAGCGCTTCTCGGCGACGATTGAAGACACGCCCTCCAGCAGTCGTGAATTGCTGGCGCGGGTGGATTTCGCTCCCGATACGGATGCGAGCATGGAATCGATGCTGGGCTTCCGCCAGGATTTGGGCTTCGCCGGTTCGGTGCAATCGGTGGCGACCGTGGCCGTGGAGCCAGAGGTCGCGAGCGGAGAAAACCGAGGGTTGGAAGAGATCGCTTCTAACAGCTCCGAGACCATGCATTTTGGCGACACTCTCGATGCCGAAGCCGGTTCGACGGCGGTGGTCGATCGTCTGCGCGGCGCCAAGTCCAACACGGCAACGGCGCTGTTGCCCTTTGCTTCCGTCGAGTGGCGCCATAGCGATTCCACCTCGGTGCGCTACCGCATGGCGACGATGATGATGGCGCGGAATG
>PMHC01000088.1 GCA_003156495.1 Acidobacteriaceae bacterium | reverse complement strand
TTCTCAGGGATGCAAATCCAGAACCCGCCTCGCTCATGCATGTGGAAACCATCGCGCTGAGCCGTTAGGAAGCATCGTTGGCGCGGCCAGTACAGGGCGCGCCTCCCGGATTTCCAACTCGGGATGGGCCGCCCTCTCGGCCATCAGCGCGATGCGGTGGCCGGCGTGGTCGAGCAGACAGAACCGCCAACGGCCTGACTCGTCGTTCAAACAAGGATCAAGCTCCAGACGAATNNAGGCCTCCTTCAGCGTCCACAAGGACAAGCCGCGATCTAGCCGTTCAGAATCGGGCAAGGCTTCGAGTTGAGCCAGCTCAAGTGGCGAAAACACTCTGGGCGCAACCTCGGCAATCTCTTTCGCGCGCTGGAAAGGTTCCACGTCCACGCCCACTTCGGCGCCCCGCGCAATCAGGCATACCACCAAGTCGCGAGAATTGGATAAATTGAAATTGAGACCGTACCCCGGCTCGGCACTCGGTTTACCGTAAGCATTCAACGTGAAGCGCCAGGCCTCTGGAGCAATAGGATGGTTGTGGCTCAGCGAGGCGCGCGCCAGNNTCGCAAGCCGGTGCGACTCCTTGCGCGAGAAGATCGTCTGGATATGCGAGCCAAAGTTGAAGCGCGTCGTTGTTCATTCTGCGTCGCCCTGCTTCATCATTGCATGAACGCAAAGGGCGAATTGCAGTAACTCAAGTTTTGAAAGCGCGCCCTACCGGCGCCGACGGCATCCAAGAACGGCAGCGGGCTATAATTTATCCTATGGCAGCGAGCGCACACGCGAGTTTTCCCGAACTCGATCATACCCGGAATACTCCGGACGACGCCCTCGCTGTTGCTTCCGGAACTGCGTCGAAGCTGCTCGCCCTTGAAGACCGGCTGCGGCAGTTGGAAAGCCTCATGGTGGCCTANNGCGTGGACTCCGCGTTCCTGGCAGCCACGGCGCATCGCGTTCTCGGCAGCCGAATGATTGCCGTGCTGGCCGACTCACCCAGCCTTGCCCGCCGCGATATGGAGCAGGCCCGCGCCTTTGCCCGCGCGCACCAAATCCCGCTGCACGTGATTGCCACTGAGGAATTGGACCGGCCAGAGTACCGGCGCAACGACGCAAATCGCTGTTTTCACTGCAAGGACGAGCTCTTTCGAACCATGGAAACCCTGGGTCCCAAGCTCGGCTTTGCCCGCATCGCCTATGGCATGAACGCGGACGACACGCGCGATTTTCGTCCCGGTCAGCGTGCCGCCGAGGAGCATGACGTATTGGCTCCCCTGGCCGATGCCGGACTCACCAAGCTGGAAATCCGCGCGCTCGCCAAAGCGGCGGGCTACTCGCTTTGGGACCGGCCAGCGGCTCCGTGCCTGTCCTCGCGCGTCGAGTACGGCCGTACCGTTACTCGCGAGGTGCTCGAGCAGGTGGAGAGAGCCGAGGAGAGCCTGCGCCGGCTGGGCTTCCGCGAGTTCCGCGTCCGCCATCATGGAGAACTCGCTCGCGTCGAGATTGCTCGCGCCGAGCTGCCCCGCGCCCTGGCAATCGACATGCTCGACGCCATCTCCGCGGCCCTCAAACAGGCCGGCTTCCAGTACGTCACCCTCGATTGCGCCGGCTTTCGCTCCGGCTCGATGAACGCGATTCTGCCTGTGGATGTCCTTGCCCGCCGCGGCGCATGAAGCATGACCGGTCGCCAACAGTTTAAGATCACTAAGCTATGCGTATTGGATACTTGGAGTGCTTTTCCGGCATCAGCGGCGACATGCTGCTCGGCGCCCTCGTCGATGCGGGCGTTCCTCTTGCCGTTCTTGAAGAGGCAGCGACCGCACTCAATGTCGGCGCGCGCCTTCAGATGCGCAAGGTCAGCCGCGGCGGTCTGGCAGCCACTAAAGTCGACGTCATCGCTCCGGACCGGCCGCCAAACGCGTTAGCTCACTCCCACGGTGATCCCGCCCCGCATACGCACGAAGAACTCGGTGCCCCATCCATTCCGCGGCCTTTTGCGGAATGGGTGGGAGGCCACGAATCCAAACCGGCATCCATTCATGACGATCATTCTCATGAGGCCCCCACTTCTCCAACTCCTCATGAGCACAGCGCCCACGCTGCTCATCGTCCCCTGTCCACGATCCTTGAAATCATCCGTTCCGCAGCGCTGGCCGACGCCGTCAAAGACCGCTCCATCCGCGCCTTTCAACTGCTCGGCGAGGCCGAGGCCGCAATCCATTCCATCCCCATCGAGAGCGTGCATTTTCACGAAGTCGGCGCGGTGGACACCATCGTCGATATCGTCTGCGCCGCCGCGGGATGCGAAGCGCTCGGTGTGGATCGCTGGCTTTGCTCTCCGCTGAACGTGGGCAGCGGAACGGTGGTATGCCAGCATGGCACGCTGCCCGTTCCTGCGCCGGCCACGCTGGCCCTGCTGGGCGACGCTCCGGTGTATGCGGCCGGCTCGCCCATGGAACGGGTGACGCCCACCGGCGCGGCCCTGTTGCGGATGCTCGACGTCGAGTATGCACCGCTTCCAGCTATGCGCATAAAGGCTTCCGGGTATGGAGCGGGTGGGCGCGAAACGCCGGGTGAGCCCAACGTGCTTCGCCTGTTTGTGGGCGAGGACACGGAAGAAGCCGCGGCAACCGAATCCATCGCGGTGATCGAAACCGTGATCGACGACTCCACTCCTCAGGTGCTGGCCTATGTCAGCGAACTGCTGCTTGAGGCCGGTGCGTGGGATGTCTATCGCGCCGCGGTGCAGATGAAGAAGGGGCG
>PMHC01000141.1 GCA_003156495.1 Acidobacteriaceae bacterium | reverse complement strand
CAACTTCCCGGAGTTCACCGGCCGCCTCTGCCCCGCCCCGTGCGAGACCGCCTGCGTACTGGGCATCAATCAGCCGCCAGTCTCCATCAAGCTCATCGAGCGTTCCATCATCGAGCGCGCTTGGGAAGAGGGCTGGATTCATCCCGAGCCTCCCGAGCAGGCCACCGGCAAACGCGTCGCCGTCGTAGGCTCCGGCCCCTCGGGGCTGGCCGCCGCCCAGCAACTGCGTCGCGCCGGCCACTCCGTCACCGTCTATGAGAAGAACGACCGCGTCGGCGGCCTGCTTCGCTACGGCATCCCGAACTTCAAGCTCGAAAAACATATCGTTGACCGCCGCATCGAGCAGATGCGTGCCGAAGGCGTAGTCTTCCAAACCAACGCGCACGTCGGCGTGAATGTTTCCGTGGAGTCGCTGACGGAAGGCTTCGACGCCATCCTTCTTAGTGGCGGCTCCGAGCAGCCCCGCGACCTGCCCGTTCCCGGCCGCGAACTCAAGGGCATTCACTTCGCCATGGAGTTTCTGCCCCAGCAGAATCGCCGCAACGAAGGCGACTCAGAAGAGGCGCTTCTCAAATCCATGAAGGCCGCCGCCCCCATTCTCGCTACTGGCAAGCGCGTCATCATCATCGGCGGCGGCGACACCGGCGCAGACTGCCTCGGCACCTGCCATCGCCAGGGCGCAAAAAGCGTCACGCAATTTGAGATCATGCCCAAGCCACCCGAAGAGCGTTCGCCGCTTACGCCCTGGCCACTGTGGCCGCTCAGACTGCGCACCGAAAGCGCCCACGAAGAGGGCGGCAAGCGCGAATGGGGCGTCAACAGCCTCAAGTTCATCGGTGATGCCGAAGGCCGCGTCAAGCAAATTCAGGCCGTCCGCGTCGGCCCGCCGCCGAAGTTCGAGGCCGTCCCTGGCTCCGAGTTCACCCTCGACGCCGAGCTGGTTCTGATCGCCATGGGTTTCCTCGGCCCGGTGCGCAACGGCATGATCGAGCAGTTGGGCCTGGCGCTCGACAAACGCGGCAACGTTCTCGCCACCGACTATCAGTCCTCGGTCGAAAACATCTTCGCGGCAGGCGACATGCATACCGGCCAGTCGCTGGTCGTTCGCGCCATCAATGAAGGCCGCCGCGCCGCCGAAGCCGTCAACCGCTATCTGGCTACGGCTGAGCCCCGCGTCCGCCACGCCGCCGTTGCCGCGGCGCATTAGGCCGCTGACGGTTTGAAGTTGTACCTTGGGCTTGTGCATTCCNNGGAATGCACAAGCCCAAGGTACGGAATCATGTTAACCGTCAATGTTGTTGTGCTCGCCATCGGTAACTATCGACGGTGAACCGTTATTGGCCCAATCCTGAAGTGCCGGATTGTCCACCGAAACATATTCATCATAACTACCGTTGCCACTGTCATCGATCCAGGCGCCTTCGGCCTCTCCCGACGATGGATCAATGGCTACGCCGGTCACGGTAACAGCGTGATTTGTTTTTCCGGAATCGTAATAGTCTGGATTGTTCCATAACTCGCCGGCATTAACCTCGATGATGGCGCCATGACCTTCTTCCAGATCCTTGCCCAGCCCTTTTAATGTATTCCCGCTTTCAATATGCGCGGGGACACCCAGGCCATCTAACACCCGCTCCTGATCCGTTATGGTCGTTGCGCCTTCGCGCTTTGGATCGCCCGAGGAAACGCATAAGTTATTGTCCGCGGCATAATGCACGACGTCGTTTTCTGATACATTTTTTCCGAATTGATTGGCCACATCCCCGCAAGCCACCAGGCCGCAGTCTCCTTCGTAATGCAAATCGTTGTCGCCCTGCTTGTGAACATAATCTTCGCTGGAATCGACATCGCCGAGCTGCAATGCCTGCTTGCCGTCCGGTAGCGTCACGTCCTTTTCGAATTGTGGGCTTTGGATATCGAACGAACTGCCTCTCGATGCGCTGTCCACCGCATTGTTCGTGTCGGAGCTGCTGGCCTGCACGACGAATGCGGTCATCCATTGCTGCGCCTCGCTAGAAAACACAACCTTATCGGTTTCGGCGCTTGATACGCTCTCTGCCGTTTGGGAGGCTCCCGCGGCCGTTGCTTCCTTGCCGGATTCGGTCTCTGATGAAATAGCCTTGCTGTTATCGGAAGATATGCATGATGCGGCTAAATAACCACTTCCACTTACAGGTGTTACCATTGACATTCTCCCTTTGCTGCTAATTTGCCCAGGCATGTCACCTCATGTGCCAGGCATTTTCGTTCGCGTATTGCAATAAACTGCAGTATCCACGTCGAAGAATATCCGTGCCATGCCGAGCGACCGTTACAGAGGATTGCTACTGCGCACAATGTCCTTGATTGCCGGCGTACCCCCCCCCGAAAAACGCCCCACCGCATAGAAGGGCGTTACGTTTGTAACCTCGATTTGCCCAACCATATTTTCGATAACTCGAATGGGCTTGCTACTTTCTGGATCCTTTACTGTACGGGATATGTGCGAGATAATTAACATATCTCCTATATGCACCCCCCCCACGCTGCCGACATTCACAGTAATGTTGCTGCCTTCTATATCGGCCACTTCGCCATTAACTTGATTCGGATTATATACAGGCGCTTGCGGCGAATTATGCTCCAATACTTCTGTCGCCATCACTGCAATTTGATTGAGCACTTCGCCCAGGGGCGTCAGCGAAAAGTTATTGTCGTTAATATCGGTTATTGGCTTGGTGTAGCCATGAGCAATCAAGAGATTGCAACTGGCATGATGCGATGTCGCCGATAACTTCGCTGAGGTGACCAAGTCCCCCGTATTGAGGTTGATCATGCGCACATTGATTGTGGCGATGGCACGAGATTTGCGGCATCCTTTCAATAGGCCTAATCGGACTTGGTCGACTAGTGTCTTTTGCCGCATATCTTCTCGCCCGAAAGTCAGAACCTCGCCCGTAATCAGCGCATCTGCCTCAAAGAATTTGACCACGGGATCAACACCGAGCACCAATCCGACCTTGCTGGACATCTGCGGCGCCGAATCGTCGGGGCGTACGCCCAGATTCATTAGACCGCCTGACTGGGCAAAGCCGCTATCGGGTCTCTCGCTTGCCACGACCGGAGATGGAGGTTCAAATAATACTTTATTCATGCCGTCGCGATCGATAATGTGCATGACATTGTCTGCCGTCAATCGATTCGATAAAAGATCGGCGAAGTATCGACCTAAATTCTGTTCCGATCCAAAATTCGATTGAATTGAGTTCACGACCTTGGTGTGGCTGAAATTCATTACCGCGGCACGATGTTTCTGTA
>PMHC01000126.1 GCA_003156495.1 Acidobacteriaceae bacterium | reverse complement strand
GCATCAGCTCGCGGCGGATGACGCGGTCGCGGGTGATGGTGTTGCCCTGAAACTCGATGCGCGAGACGAAGTACTGCTTGCCCTCGTCGATGTCCATGTTGACCGAGACGGTTTTCTTCTGCTCGTCGGGAACAATTCTGGGAATAGGGGCAGCGTTGATGTAGCCCAAACTACCGTAAGCCTTCTTGAGGCTCTCCATGCCTTTGTACAGCAGGGTGGCATTGAACCAGTCGCCATCCTTGATGGCGAAGGTGGAGCGCAGCGCTTTGGTGTTGGTGATCTGCTTGTTGCCGGTAAAGGTGATCGCGCCCAGGCGGTAGCGACCGCCCTCCTCGATGGTCATCTGAATATCGACACGCTTGCCCTTGCTGGGCCGGAAGGTAAACCAGTTCAGGCCGCCCTGATCGCGAATCTGCGTATTGGGCTGCTCGACGGCGGCGTTGGCGTAGCCTCTGTCGCGGTAAGCCTGGCGCACGCGCTCGGAGTCTTCTTCGAGCTTGGCCGAGTCGTAGGTCTGCGAAAAGAGATTCTCGAAGATCAGCGAGTAGGGGATACCGATCGGCCGGAGGTTTTTCATCGAGCGACGCAGGTAGATCCCGCTGATGTGGGTATTGCCCACAAACTCGATTTTTCCCACCTTGACCTCGGGCCCTTCCTTGATGCTGAAGTTCACCTGCACGTTAGCCGGCGGAATGGTCTTGACGTCGGTCTTGATGGTGGCGAACTGGTGGCCGTGCTCGGCCAGCAGTTGCTTGATCGCGGTCTCGGCCAGCTTGATCTTAGTGGGATCGTACTGACTTTCGGCCGACAGGCCGACCTTGGCTTTTTTGAAGCGTTCGAGCACATCGGAGACCGAAACGCTGTTCAGGCCCTTGTAGTTGATCTCGCGGATGTTGGGCTTCTCCCGGACAAAGACGTTCAGAATGACGCCTTTTTCCGAGTCCTCGCGCTCGATGCGCAGATCTTCGAAGTAGCCAGTGTTCCACAAGGAATTGAAATCGCGCTCGACCGAAATGGCATCGAAGGCGTCATTCTCGTGCGTGAACATGCGGGCGAGGATGGTTTCCTTGGGGATGCGCCGGTTGCCGATCACGCGAATCTGCGTGATGGTATCGGAGGTTTGCGCCCAAGCCGGCGTTAAGCCAGAGGCCAGCGCCAACAACAGAGCGATGCATGCCATCCGCAGAGCAGCGCACAAGGCGCGCGAGGCAGAAGGATGCTGACTCTTCACCGGGTTCGGGCCCTGCGGCGAGCACCCATACTTATTTGTTCCTATATTCGGCTTCACGGGAGGAATAGCGCACCCTCATTCTTGCTGAAAATCTGGTCCAACCTTAAGGAAAGATCGATTATATGAGACTGCAGCCCCCCTACCCAAGCCGCCGGGCTAACTTTCAGCTCACGCATCGATTCCTTTCCACCTCAGCCTGCCCGGTTATCCCCCTAGGCAGGGTCGAATTCCCTTTGCTGGAACCTATCCCACAGTCTACCGGACTCAGGTGGGTTTGGTGACCTGTGCATCGTCCGACACTGGGTAGTATTTTACTTAGACGGGCCATATTGGCGCAGGACAGCACATAAAGAATCAGATTTTCCGCCGATCCGGGCCTGCGGGCCACGGCTCGCGGGCGGAGGCACCCCTTTCACTTTTTTGCGCATCCATAGAGAGAGTAGGGTGATTTCCGCGCCATTCCACGGCCATTTCGCCCATCAGCTACCATAGTGTTTTCCATTGCCTGGCGGACAGAAGCACGCCAAAGCGTTCTTCTGCCCGCCATCCGAACGCCTGGGACGCGTGAAATTTGTGGCCCGGCAATGCGCGCAACCGGCGCCGACGGCCGGCTACATCCCAAAGCGCAAAAGATTCCGGACGCCGGCCGAGGAGCGAAGACAGCCCTATGATGTGGATGGTCCGGCTTGCGTTGCGGCGGCCTTATACCTTCGTTGTCCTCGCTCTGCTGATTTTGATTCTCGGCGTCTACAGCATTCTGTCGATGCCGACCGACATCTTTCCCAACATCAATATTCCCGTGGTTTCGGTGATCTGGGGCTATAACGGCCTTTCGGCCGACCAGATGGCCAACCGCATCGTGACCATCCACGAGCGCGCCATCACCTCAACGGTCAACGACATCGACCATATCGAGTCGCAATCGCTCAGCGGCGTGGCGGTCATTAAGGTTTTCTTTAAGCCTAGCGTCGATATCGCCAGCGCCGTCTCGCAGATCACGGCCGTGAGCCAATCGACGCTGCGCACGCTGCCGCCGGGCGCCACGCCGCCCTTCATTCTGCAGTACAACGCCTCCTCGGTGCCCGTGCTGCAGTTGGGCGTCTCCGGCAAGGGACTGAACGAGCAGCAGCTCAACGATCTGTCGTCGAACACCATCCGCATTCCGCTGGCCGCCGTCGAAGGCGCGCAGATGGGCTTTCCCTTCGGCGGCAAGTCGCGCCAGATTCAGGTCGATCTCAATTTGCCCGCTCTGCAGGCCAAGGGGTTGTCACCCACCGACGTCATCAACGCCATCTCCGCCCAGAACTTGATTGTGCCCTCGGGCACGATGAAGATCGACCGCTTCGAGTACGCCGTCGAAACCAANNTGAAGGTCGGCTCGGCCTCCACGCTGGACATCATCGCCGGCGTCCGCGCCAAAATCGAGGGCATGAAGAGCCAGTTGCCGCCGCAACTGGAGATCGCCACGCTGTCGGATCAATCGATCTTCGTCCGCGCGGCCATCGACGGCGTGGTGCGCGAAGCGATCATCGCCGCCTGCCTGACGGCCATCATGATCCTGGTTTTTTTGGGCAGTTGGCGCTCGACGATCATCATCGCCGTCTCGATTCCGCTGTCGATCCTCACTTCGCTGGCCGTGCTCTGCGCCCTGCACGAGACCGTCAACATTATGACCCTGGGCGGGCTGGCGCTGGCCGTCGGCATTCTGGTTGACGACGCCACGGTCGCCATCGAAAACATCAACCGGTATCTGGAATCCGGCCGCGAGCTGGAGCAATCGATTCTCGACGGCTCGGCGCAAATCGCCACGCCGGCCCTCGTCTCCACGCTAGCCATCTGCATCGTCTTCGTGCCCATGTTCCTTTTGAGCGGCGTGGCGCGCTACCTCTTCGTGCCCATGGCCGAGGCGGTGGTCTTCGCCATGCTGGCCAGCTACCTTCTTTCGCGCACGCTGGTGCCGACCATGGCCAAGTACCTGCTTCGCGAGCACGACGACGCCGAGGCCGCGCGCAAGCAGGCCAGCCGCAACCCCTTCGTACGCTTTCAGCGCGGCTTTGAGGTCGGCTTCGAAGGCTTCCGCCATGCCTATCTACGGCTGCTGACGCCCTGCGTGGACTACGCGGGCGTTTTTCTGCTGCTGTTCTTCCTTTTCGCCGTAACTTCAATCGCGGTTTTAACGCCGCAGTTGGGCCAGGACTTTTTCCCTTCGGTCGATTCCGGCCAGTTTAAGATTCACGTGCGCGCCCACGCCGGCACGCGCATTGAAGAGACGGCCGCGCTTTGCGATCAGATCGACTCGACCATTCGCCAACAGGTTCCCGCGCGCGAGGTGGTTAACATCGTCGACAACATCGGCCTGCCTGTCTCCGGCCTCAACCTTTCCTACTCGACCTCGGCGCCGGTCGGCACCGCCGACGCCGACATTCAGGTGCAGTTGAGCCCCGATCACCACCCCACGGCCGCCTACGTCAATCGTTTGCGCTCGGTGCTGGCACGCCAGTACCCCGGCGTCACCTTTTATGTGCTGCCGGTTGACATCGTCACCCAGATTTTGAACTTCGGCCTCTCGTCACCCATCGACATTCAAATCATCGGACCGAATCGCAACCTTTACGACAATCACGCGCTGGCCGAGCGGATTCTCAACGAGGTCCGCTACATCCCCGGATCGGCCGACGCGCACGTTCAGCAGCCCTTCGACCTGCCAAACATGACGGTGAACGTGGACCGTACGCGCGCCGAAGAGATTGGCCTGACGCAAAAAGACGTGGCGCAGAGCCTGCTGGTTTCGCTGAGCGGCAGCTTCCAGACCAGCCCGACCTTCTACCTGGACCCGAAAAGCGGCGTCTCCTACAACGTGGCCGTGCAGACGCCGCAGTACGGGATCGACTCGCTAACCGCGCTCAAAAGCCTGCCCGTGACCGGTTCCGGCATAAAGCAAATCGCAAACGAAGCACAGGAAACGGCCGCTCCCGGCGCCATTAAGCCGGTGCAGGTGCTCGGCAATCTGGCCGGCATCGAGCCCGGCGTCGAACAGGGAGAAGTAAGCCACTACGATATTCAGCCGGTCATCGACATCTATTCCAACGTGGAGGGCGCAGACCTGGGCTCGGTCACCCACGCCATCGAGCGCATCGTCGCCAATCACGAAAAAGATCTGCCGCGCGGCTCGCACTTCATTCTGAGCGGCCAAAGCGAAACGATGAAGAAGTCCTACATCGGCCTGCTGAGCGGGTTGGCCTTCTCGATTCTGCTGGTCTATCTGCTGATCGTCGTCAACTTCCAGTCCTGGCTCGATCCTTTCCTGATTATTTCGGCGCTGCCGGCGGCGCTGGCCGGCATCGTCTGGTTTTTGTTTTTAACTGGAACCCGGTTGAGCGTGCCGGCTCTGACCGGCGCCATCATGTGCATGGGCGTGGCCACGGCCAACTCGATTCTGGTGGTGAGCTTCGCGCGCGAGCAGATGGAAGAGATGGTGGGCGACGCGCGGCGGGCGGCGCTGAATGCCGGCTTCGTCCGCCTGCGGCCGGTGCTGATGACCGCGCTGGCGATGATTATCGGCATGGTGCCGATGTCGCTGGGGCTGGGCGACGGCGGCGAACAAAACGCTCCGCTGGGCCGCGCCGTCATCGGCGGACTGATCTTGGCCACCGTGGCCACGCTCTTTTTTGTGCCCGCATTCTTCTCATTCATTCACGGCCGCATCGAGCGCCGGCGGCAGCGCAACCTCCCTACCGCGACGCGCGGCTTTGACGAACTCGACGAGCAACCGGAGTAATCTCTATGGCTGACGAAATCAATCCGACTCAAGAAACGACTCCCGGCTACGCGACCGCGGAAGAGCAAAATCCCATTCCGCCGCGCAAGGCTCTGCGAGGCGCAGTCGTCGTGGTGCTGATTCTGATCGCGCTGGCGGCGGCCGGCATTCTGCATCGCATCCACGCCAAACGCCTTTTGACCGAGCAGACCAATACCCTGGCCGCCCCCACCGTCTCCGTCGCCGCGCCCAAGCTCGGCGCGCCCATAGACAACTTCGTGCTCCCCGGCAACGTCACAGCCTATACCGACTCGCCCATCTACGCCCGCGCCAACGGCTACCTGCTGCACTGGTACTACGACATCGGCGCCAAGGTGAAAAAAGGCGCGCTGCTGGCCGTCATCGACACACCAGAACTCGACCGGCAGGTGGCGCAGGCGCAGGCCGATCTGGCCACCGCGCAGGCCAACGCCAACATCGCCCACATCCAGGCTCAGCGCTACTCGGGGCTGGTCAAGTCCGACGCCGTTTCGCAGCAGGATACCGACACCTTCGTTAACCAGGCCACCGCCACCGCTTCAGCCGTGAAATCGGCCAAGGCCAACCTCGACCGGCTGCGCCAGATGCAGGGCTTCGAGCGCATCTACGCGCCCTTTGACGGCGTGGTGACCGCGCGCGCCGTCGATACCGGGCAGCTCATCACCGAAGGCTCGGCCTCTGAGCTCTTCCACCTGCAGGCGGTGGGAACGCTACGCGTCTACACCAACGTGCCGCAGATTTATTCGCAATCTCTCAAGCCCGGCATGAAGATTCCCGTCACCTTTCCCGAGCACGCCGGAAAAAGCTATGAGGGCACGCTGGTGCGCACCGCCGACGCCATCGATCCCACCAGCCGCACGCTGCTGGTCGAAGTCGACCTCGACAACCGCGCCGGCGAATTGCTGCCCGGCTCGCTGGCGCAGGTGCACTTCAAAGCTCCGCCCGCCAGCCAGGCCTTCGTCGTGCCCGCCGCGGCGCTGATCTTCCACCGCGAAGGAGCGCGCGTCGCCGTGGCCGTCACCGGCAGCCAGGGAACGGTCGTTCATCTGCTTCCGGTTACCATCAGCGAAGACGACGGCGCCAGCGTACAGATCGTTACCGGAATCAGTCTCGGCGACCAGGTGATTCAAGACCCGCCCGACTCGCTGATCGATGGAGAAAAAGTGACTGTCGTCGCCCCCGGCGGCCTGGCCAAGAGAGGCGCTTAATCATGGCAGCTCCGCGACTCGTTTATTCCGCTATGGGTTTGGCAGCGCTGGCTCTGCTCTCCGGCTGCAAGCCCGTCGGCCCCAACTACAGCCGGCCCACGGCTACCGCGCCGGCCATCTACAAAGAAGCCGGAGCAACGGCGGCAATTCTTCCGCCACCGAATCCGCAGGGCGGCGCCTGGAAACCGGCCAGCCCCTCCGACGGAATGCTGAAGGGCAAATGGTGGGAGATTTACCAGGACCAGCAACTCAACAAGCTAGAAGAGCGCATCGCCAGCAACAACGTCGAACTGCGCCAGGCGCTTGAAACCTACCTTGCCGCGCGCGATCAGGTTGGAGCCGCGCGCGCCGATCTTTATCCCTCGCTTTCGCTCAGCCCTTCGGCGAGTCGCGACCGCGTCTCGGCCAACCGGCCGCTGGCCTCGTCGAGCAAAAACATTACCTATAACGATTTGACGATCGCCGGCCAAGCCAGTTGGGAACCGGACTTCTGGGGGCGCATCCGCCGCTCCGTCGAACAGTCGCAGGCCGGCGCGCAAGCCACCGCCGCCGAAGCCGCCAACGTCGATCTCACGCTGCACGCCGAGATGGCCGCCGACTACTTCGCTCTGCGCGGCATCGACTCGCAGATCAAGCTGCTGACCGCCACCGTGGCCGACCTGGAGCATCAGTTCGATCTTACCCAACGACGCTTCAAGGGTGGAGTGGCCAACGCCGTTGATGTGGCCCAAGCCAAAACGCAGCTTGAAACCGTACGCGCGCAACTGGTCGACCTGGGCGTGGCGCGTGCGCGCTACGAGCACGCCATCGGCACGCTGGCCAACTACGATCTCTCCGGCTTCTCGATTCCCTTTTCGCCGCTCGATCTGGCGCTGCCCAAAATTCCTACCGGCGTGCCTTCGCAACTGCTCGAGCGCCGGCCAGACATCGCCGCGGCCGAACGGCTGACGGCGGCGGCCAACGCGCGCATCGGCATCGCCGTAAGCGCCTACTATCCCGACATTGTTCTGGGCGGCGGCGGCGGCTTTCAAAGCACGCACCCCGGCACTTGGATTCAGGGACCGAGTTCGATCTGGAGCCTGGGCGCTCAAGCAACGGAGTTGCTCTTCGACGCCGGTCGGCGTCACGCCCTCACCGATGCCGCGCGTCATGCCTACGAAGCCCAGGCCGACGGCTATCGCAATGCCGTCTTTCAGGCCTTCGACGACGTGGAGGATCAACTGGCCGCGCTGTGCATTCTGGAGCATGAAACCGCCGTCGAGCAGAGCGCCGTCGAGTCGGCGCAACATTCCTTCGACCTGTCGAACGCACGCTACAAGGGCGGCGTCACCAATTATCTTGAAGTGCTCACCGCCGAGCAGACGCTGCTCGCCGACCGCCGCACCGCCATCGACATCGAGAGCCGGCAGTTCGCCGCCAGCGTCAGCCTAGTCCGCGCCCTGGGCGGCGGCTGGGACGCGACGCAGTTGCCGAAATAAAATCGGCGAAGGCTTCGGGCTCTAAACGGCGGCGATCCGCTTTTCCCCACCCTAGCCGCAACAGACAAGACGCGGCTAGGATGGGGCACCCAAATTTTCTCTATACCATCGATGAAAATGCTTTAGAAGAAGCCCATCGCCTTGGTGCTATAGCTGACGAGAAGATTCTTGGTCTGTTGATAGTGATCGAGAATCATCTTGTGGGTTTCGCGGCCGAAACCGGACTCCTTGTATCCGCCAAAGGCCGCGCCGGCCGGATAAACGTGGTAGCAGTTGGTCCAGCAGCGGCCGGCCTTGATCTCGCGGCCCACACGGTAGAGATTGTTCGAATTGCGCGACCAGACGCCCGAGCCCAGCCCGTAGATGGTGTCATTGCCGATGGCGATCGCATCCTCCAGCGTTTTGAACTTCGTGACCGAAACCACCGGCCCGAAGATCTCCTCCTGAAAGACGCGCATCTTGTTGTTGCCGACAAAAACAGTTGGCGTGAGAAAGTTGCCGCGTTCGAGGTCGCCGCCCAGGTGCGCCTGTTCGCCACCGGTCAGGCAGACCGCGCCTTCCTCCTTGCCGATGCGGATGTAGTCGAGAATCTTGTTCATCTGTTCGGGCGAAACCTGCGGCCCCATCATCGTGGACGGATCGAGCGGGTTGCCCACCTTGATGCGGTTGACGCGAGCCACGGCGCGCTCCATGAATTTGTCGAAGATCGACTCCTGAACGAGCGCGCGCGACGGGCAGGTGCAGACTTCACCTTTATTAAATGCAAACAAGGCGAAGCCCTCCAGCACTTTGTCGAAGAACTCGTCGTCGGCATCCATTACGTCGGCAAAGAAAATATTCGGCGATTTGCCGCCCAGCTCGAGCGTCTGCGGAATGATCGGCTCGGAGGCGTATTGCATGATGAGCCGGCCGGTAGTGGTTTCGCCGGTGAAGGCGATCTTGGCGATGCGTTTGTTCGAGGCCAGCGCCTTGCCGATCTCTCCGCCCGGTCCGCTGACGATGTTCAGCACGCCCGGCGGTAGCAGGTCGCTGACGATCTGCGCAAAAACCATCAGGCTCAGCGGCGTATTCGAGGCCGGTTTGATGACGACGCAATTGCCCGCGCTCAGCGCCGGCGCTAGCTTCCAGGCAGCCATCAGCAGCGGAAAGTTCCAGGGAATGATCTGGCCGACGACGCCCAGCGGCTCTTTGAAGTGATAGGCGACGGTGTNNTTTCGCGGATCGGCTTGCCGTTATCGAGGGTCTCGGCCAGCGCCAGGGTTTCCAGATTCTTGTCGATGGCGTCGGCCACGCGCAGCAGAATCGAGGCGCGCTCGGCCGGCGAGGTGTGGCCCCACTGCTCGCGAACGGCGTGCGCCGAATCCAGCGCCAGTTCCACGTCGGCCGGCGCCGAGCGTGCAAACTCGCAGATCGGCTCGCCGTTGATGGGGCTATGGCTGACGAAGTAACGCCCGGTGGTCGGTTGCAGCCAACGGCCGCCAATGTAGTTGTCATACCTTGTACGGACGCCGGCAGCATGCAGGGTATCTAAGGCGTCGCTGATGGATGAATGCACCGAGGTACTCATCTTCATCTCCTTCGCCGGGGAGCGTCGGATCTTGCCTACACCGCTCCCGCGGTGGCAAGTTGAACTGCGCGGGGAGCACCCTTGTTGCCCGGCCGGCTGACGCCGCGCCGTTCCCCACGATGAAAGTGGATGCATTCTAGTACAGATAAGAGACAACAGGCAAAATGGGCTATTTTGGGGGGTATTTTCTCGTGATATTTGGGCATTCGGAGGATTTTATTGGCGATTCAGTAAACAGGTAAGTAGCTGATTCAATTAAATCGGCATTTTTAAGAGGGCAATTTTGCACCGTAATTGATGCAGTTTTTCAGCAAAAAATTTTTTAGCGTTAAAACCGCTTTCCGAATGGCGCTGAGATGCCTCAAGTACGGCGGATTTTCTTGAAAACGGAGGCATCACAATGCCTATTGTGCGCCGGGAAGGGGAAATGATCCGCAAACACAAGTGGGAGTCATGCCGTGCGGCGCGAGGCTGGTTCCGTGACCAGATCATTTCGACC
>PMHC01000127.1:2601-5391 GCA_003156495.1 Acidobacteriaceae bacterium | reverse complement strand
TGCCGCCCCACGTATTTCACGTTGTAGTGGGCGATCTCCTCCGTGGTGAGCGCGAAGGAGTATCCGCGCTGAATGTCTTGCAGGTCGGAGGGCGACATCATTACGCGCGTTAGCGTATTGGGGGGCGCGGCGACTACGTGCTCGGTCCGTTTGCCGTCGGAATCGAAGACCACGTCGTCAACCTCGTACCACTCGCCGTCCANNAAATTCCTTGATGATCTGCTCGGGCGGAATCGCCGGCGCACTCAGATCCATGCGCCCGAAGCCGGCGTCGAGCGGCATCGGCGAAAAGCTGTCGCGGTCTTTGTCCTTGTCTTTATTTTTGCCTTGCGCCGTGATGGCGCCGGCCGCCAAAATAGCGGCTGTGATCCAGACTCCGATTCGCACCCTGGTTCTCCTTTTATTTCGATTTTCGCCTATCACAATCCGCCGCTCAAATCGACGACTACCTCTGCAACTTTAGACGCATGTACACTGCCGCTGGAAGGTTAGAATCTGAATGCTGTGCTTCTCCTTGCAGAGCAGTAACCGGAGAGCAGATTGTCCGGTATTTCTTTTCCGGCGCGTGCCAAGAATCGAGCCAGCATGTCCTCTCGCATGGGCTGATCATACCTGCGTTGGAAAGGTGAAGAATCGCGATTCGCGCGCGGCAAGCGAGTTGCGACCCCTGCAAGAGGAGATATAAGGCCCAGATGCCCGATATATATTCTGTCCCAGCACTGATTTTGACGGCGCTGTTGCTGCCGGCCTTCTGGCTTCTTTATCGCCGCTATCGAAGCACGCGCACCTTGTTGTGGCTTCTCGGATTTATCTCCGCGCTATTTTTTATGCTTTTGGCCTATCCGCTTGGTCCACGGGGGCCAATTTTTGGCGCGCGTACTTGGCTGGTGGCGACGGGCCAAGGTCTTTTGCAGATCAGCTCCGCCCTCTTTTTGGGCTCCATGTCGCTGTTGCGCTTTCGCGTGGGTCGCTTTCGCATTCTCTACGCGATTCCCTATGCCACGCTTCTGGTTGTTTCCTCGCTCCTGGTTTATGGCGTTTGCGGTGGAGCGGCTCCTGCCAGCGGACCGCTCGCTATTGCTTTTCCTGTTCTTGGGGCCGCCATTTGGGGCGTCGCGCTGGCCTGGAACAGCGTCAAGAACATGATTCCCGTCTGGCTGAGCTCCGCTGTCTGCGTCGCACTGGGCGGTCTGGCTTATTGGATTAATTTTATTTATGGGCCGGCGGCGGCGCTATCGGTCGCCAACTCCGCCAATTTCCTCATGGCCGCCCTGCTGTTGGCCTTTGTCTACCGGCGTTTTTCTCCGGGAGTTATGCTCGGCGTTCTTGGGTTTGCCTCCTGGTCGCTTGCGGCGCTGCTGATTTTTCCCGGAGTCAGCCGCCATGCCGCATTGGTTTTAATTTTGACCAGGGCGATTGTGCTGGCGAAGGTGGTTGCAGCCGTCGGCATGATCCTGCTTGTACTTGAAGATGAGCTGGCCCGGAATGAAGCGGCGCAGGAGCGCGAACACCGCGCGCGGCGGCAGCTTGAGGCGTACGCCAATCTGATTCTTACCTGGCGCCGGGTCGAGGACTTCGACCGCCAAAGCACGGCGATTTGCGAAACCGTCGCGGAACAGAGTCGCTTCAGCCAGGTGGCTTTACTGCTGGAAAGCAGCGGTTGCTACCGTCTGGCTGGCTCGGCGGGATTCGATACGGCTGCCGTCAAGGCGCTTGCCGATCTGGCAGGACGGATTCGGGCGATGGATTTTCTGGTCTCCAGCGCGTCGCCTTTGGCCGTTGAGCGTTGCCAAAGCTTACGGCTCGATCTGAAGCCGTGGCTGAGCTCCGATGGCGAATTGGGCTTTACCGAAGCGCTGGCGTCGCCGATGCGCAGCCCGACAGGGGTCGAAGGCGCGTTTTTGCTGGCCGGAATGCGCGCGATGGGTCGGCTGAACACCGACGTCGATGCGCTGACAGCCGACGATCTGCTGCCCATCGAACTGCTGGCGGCGCATCTGCAGGCCGCGCGCAGCCGGACGCTGCTTTTTGAAAAGCTGATCGACGCGGAAAAATTCAGCGGCATGGGCCAACTGGCCGATGGCGTAACTCAAAAGCTGAATGATCCGCTTACCGTGCTGCTGGGTTACGCCTCGATGTTGGAGGAATCTTCGACACTGAATGCGCAGGACCGCGCGGCGGCCTCGTCGATTCTGGCGGCGGCGCGGCGCATTCGCTCCATGCTGGAGAGCCTGTCGCGTTTGTCGAATGAGCGCGACGGTTTGCAGACCGCGGTTTCAGTTACGGAGCTGCTGACCGATGTGGAGCGGCTTTATCGTTCCGGGTTGATGCACCGCGCGATCGCATTTCAGATTCATGCGGCGCAGGAGTTGCCCAAGGTGCAATGCGATGCGCAGCAATTGCGGCAGGCGATTTTGCAATGCCTGCAGTACGCCATCTGCGCGGTGGAACGGCAGACGCCGGAGACGCCGAAGTTTGTTCGCCTCGATGCGGCATACGAAGCCGGTCTGATGCGGATTACGGTCGGCCACTCCGGCCCCTGGTTTCCGCATCCGGAGACGGCGCTCGATCCCTCCGCCTCCGAGCCGATCAACGAGGATCCGGCGCAGTTGGAGCTGAGTCTTTGCGCGGTGATTTTACGCAAACTCAACGGCCGCGCCTTGGCGGTGAACCTTCAGCCGTGTGGCGCCGCCATCGTGTTGGAATTGAAGACAGCCTGATTCCGCCGCGCCGCGATTAGAGCATTTTCATGAATGGTATAGGGAAACGAAACTTCCCTCAGGGGCTAAA